>JAFEDP010000089.1 GCA_018241545.1 Pseudomonadota bacterium | reverse complement strand
CTCGAGGCCAAGGTCAACGTGCTGATCCAGCTGGTCGCGCGCCTGCTCGACCAGGGCGCGCACCTGCCGCCGGTACGCAACGTACGTCTGCACGCCGATGGCCTCGAATGGCAGGTCGAGGATGAGGAGGTGCAGCCGGGCGTCGGCCTGGTGCGCCTGCACGTCAGCCGCCACTTCCCGCAGCCCCTCGTGCTGCCAGGCCGCGTGCTCGGCGTGCGCGAGGACTCCGAGGGCCGCTGGGTCCACTTCGTCTTCGAGGGGCTCACCGCCGGTGTCGCGGAGCTCCTGCAGCGGCTGATCTTCCGCCATCACCGCCGCCTCGTCGCCGGCACGCGCGGCACGCTACGGGCCTGATGCCGATGCGCCGTGCGGGATTTTGACGGCAGCGCGCTCAGGGTCGAAATCACACGCGGTTAGGGGCTTCCCCGAGGTCAATAACGGGGAGCTGGCCTATATCGAGCGTCGCGCGCAATTCGTAGGATCTCGCTCAAGGGGATGACCGACATTTTGTTTCAGTCGGTTACACCAAGAACCTAGAAAGCGACTGCATTGACCGCAGGCGCTGGCCGAAGGGCGAAGGGGCACCGCAGGGTGGCGGAGAAGAGGGTGCTGGTTATCGAGCCGCACGCGGCTCGGGCACTGGAATGGCGCGCGGCGCTGCAGTTCCTCGACCACGAGGCCGACTGCGTCGGTACAGCGGCGGAGCTCGACTGGCCGCTGCCACAGGCGCTTCGCTGGAACGCGATCCTGATCGGCGAGGGCGTCTCGCGCGCCGACCTCAAGGCGGTGGCGGCCCGCAGCACCGCCTACCCGGCACCACTGCCGCTACTCGTGCCGGAGCCGCTTGCGGAGCTCGCGCTGATCGGCGATGCCGCGCTCGTGCGGCTGCCGCTGCAGGTGCGCTACCGCGAGCTCGCGCGCGCGCTGACCGAGGCCGGCGCGCTGGCCGCGCGGCCGCACGAGGTCTCGCCGCTCCTGTCGATGTACCGGCCGAGCGGCACTTCGACGCCGATCCGTGCGGTGCACCGGCTGGTCGAGCAGGTGGCGCCGTTCGACACCAACGTGCTCGTGCTCGGCGAGTCGGGGACCGGCAAGGAGATGGTGGCGCGCCACGTGCACGAGCTCTCGGCGCGTGCCGGCAAGCCGTTCGTGCCGGTGAACTGCGGTGCGATTCCCGCCGAGCTGCTCGAGAGCGAGCTGTTCGGCCACGAGAAGGGCGCCTTCACCGGCGCGATCAGCGCGCGGGTCGGACGCTTCGAACTCGCCGCCGGCGGCACGCTGTTCCTCGACGAGATCGGCGACATGAGCCTGCACATGCAGGTGAAGCTGCTGCGCGTGCTGCAGGAACGAACCTTCGAGCGGGTGGGCGGCTCGCGCACGCTGCAGGCCGACGTGCGGGTGATCGCCGCGACGCACCGCGACCTCGAGGCGGCGATCCGCGCCGGCCAATTCCGCGAGGACCTGTATTACCGGCTGAACGTATTCCCGATCCAGGTGCCGCGCCTCGCCGACCGGATCGGTGACCTGCCGGCGCTGACGGAGCAGCTGCTGGGACGCATCGAGCGCGTCACCGGGCAGCGCATCGAGCTTGCCCCCTGTGCGCTGGAGGCGCTGACGGACTTTCCCTGGCCGGGCAACGTGCGCGAGCTCGCCAACCTACTGGAGCGGCTCGTGATCCTGCACGCCGGGCAGCGCGTCGTCGCCGCCGAGCTGCCTGAGCGCTACCGTCCGGCCGGCGCGCGCGCGGTGCCGGCCGCGACGGCGGGACTGCCGGATGAGGGCATCGACCTGCGCGACCACCTCACGCAGATCGAGCAGCGCTACATCCGCGAGGCGCTCGCGCGCGCCGACGGCACCGTCGCCGGCGCCGCGCGCCTGCTTGGGATGCAGCGCACGACGCTGGTCGAGAAGCTCAAGAAGTACCGCCTCGCGGCCGTGGACGTCGCCTGAGCGGCGTCGAGATCTCGACGCCTGCGCCTCCCTCGCGCGTGCGCCGGCCGTCGGGAAATTGACGAGCGCGCGCGACGCGCTTCCAAGTCACTGATTTTGCTGAGAGCGCCGGGCCGGCATGGAACTTGCTCTGTCTGAGGCCGGGTTGGTGTCTGCGGGATCACACATGGCAGCGGCACTCGAAGCCGGAGAGCTGACACAGGCGTTCCAGACCTTCAACGTGCTCTCGGGCGCGCTGGAGCAGTCCTACCGCGACCTCGAGGCGCAGGTCACGCGCCTCAACGCGGAGCTCGCCGAGGCGCGCCTCGAGCGCGTGCGCCAGGAGCGCCTCGCGACCCTGGGCGAGATGGCGGCGCGGCTCGCGCACGACGTGCGCACGCCGCTGGCGGCAGCGCTGCTGTACGCCTCGCGTCTCGGACTCGACGGTCTCGCCGACGCCGACCGTCGCGAACTCGCGGGCAAGGTGGTGGGGCGCCTGCGCCACCTCGAGCAGCTGGTCGCCGACATGCTGGCCTTCGCACGCGGCGGCGGCGGGCGCTTCGGGCGCTGCGACGTCGGCGCGCTGCTCGAGAGCACGGCGCACAGCCTGGCATCGCGCCTGGGGCCGCGGGCGCGCCTGACGATCCGCACCCATGCGCCGGGACTCGCGGTGCTCGGCAACGCCGAGGCACTGGTCGGGGCGCTCGTGAACCTCGCCGTCAACGCGCTCGACGCCGTCGGCGACGGCGAGGCCCACGTCGAGATCGAGGCCAGCGAGCGCGCCGGCCGCGCACAGATCCGCGTCCGCGACAACGGCCCCGGCATCGCGCCGGAGCACCGCGCGCGCATCTTCGAGGCCTTCTATACGACGCGCGCGTCGGGCACCGGGCTCGGGCTCGCGGTCGTCAAGTCCGTGGCGCTGGGCCACGGCGGACGCATCGAGGCGGAGCCGGTGCCGAGCGGTGCCTGCTTCCTGCTGGACCTGCCGGCGCTGGAGGGTGGCGCATGAACGCTGTGGTGAAAGCCGTAGCCCCGCCCGCGGCCGGCGACGCGCCGGCGCGCCACGTGCTGGTCGTCGAGGACGACGCGGCGCTGCGCGACGCGCTGGTCGACACGCTGCGTTTCGCGGGCTTTCGCGTGACCGCGGCGCCGGACGGTGCCGCGGCGCTGGCCGCACTCGAGACCAGCCGCCCCGGGCTCGTGCTCAGCGACGTGCAGATGGTGCCGGTCGACGGCCACGAGCTGCTGCTGCAGGTGCGGGCGCGCTGGCCGGAGGTTCCGGTGGTCCTGATCACCGCCTACGGCACGATCGAGCGTGCCGTCGCCGCGATGCGCGACGGCGCGGCCGACTACCTGGTCAAGCCCTTCGACGCCGAGGCGCTGATCGGCCTGGTCGAGCGAATCGGGCGTGCCGAGGAGGCGGGTGTCGAGGACGACGCGCCGGTGGCCGTTGACCCGCGCTCCGCCGAGACGCTGGCGCTGGCGCGGCGCATCGCGCGCACCGACGTCACGGTGCTGATCACGGGGGAGAGCGGCACCGGCAAGGAAGTGTTCGCCCGCTACCTGCACGCGCGCTCGGTGCGCCGCGACGGTCCGTTCGTCGCGATCAACTGCGCCGCGATCCCCGAGTCGATGCTCGAGGCGGTGCTGTTCGGGCACGAGAAGGGTGCGTTCACCGGCGCCAGCACCGCGCACGCCGGCAAGTTCGAGCAGGCGCAAGGCGGCACGCTGCTGCTCGACGAGATCTCGGAGATGGGCCTGTCGCTGCAGGCCAAGCTGCTGCGCGTGCTGCAGGAGCGGGAGGTCGAGCGCATCGGCGGCACCCGCACGATCAAGCTCGACGTGCGCCTCATCGCCACCAGCAACCGGCAGCTCGCCGCCGAGGTCGCGGCCGGACGCTTCCGCGAGGACCTCTACTACCGGCTCAACGTCATGCCTTTGAAGCTCCTGCCGCTGCGCGAGCGGCCGCGCGACGTGCTGCCGCTCGCCGAGCGCGTGCTGGCGCGTCTCGCGGCGCCCGGCCAGCCGCCGCTGGCGCTGTCACCGGCGGCGGCCGAGCGGCTGTCGCGGCACGCCTGGCCCGGCAACGTCCGCGAGCTCGACAACGTGATGCAGCGCGCGGCCGTGCTCGCCGCCGGCGCGACGCTCGCCGCCGAGGAGATCGTGTTCGAGGGCGAGGCGCCGGCGCCCATGGCCGCCGCGGCTGCGCTGGCGCCGGAGGCCGGTCCGGCCGGCCCGGCGCCGCTTGAGGACGGACTCAAGGACCGCGAGCGCGACCTGATCCTGGCCGCGCTCGATGCCACCCGCGGCAGCCGCAAGCTCGCCGCCGAACGCCTGGGCATCAGTGCCCGCACGCTGCGCTACAAGCTCGCCCAGCTGCGCGCGGCCGGCGTCGACGTGCCCTGACGGAGGAGAAACCACATGCCCGCCATCGACACCACCCGCCTGCTGATGGAACTGCGATCCCTCGCCGCCGAGTCGCAGCGCGCCCCCGCCGTCGGTGCCGCCCCCGGCGCGCCGGTCGCGGGCGCCGCCTCGGACTTCGGCGCGGTGCTGAAGGCCTCGATCGCCGAGGTCAACAGCCTGCAGCAGAGCGCCTCCTCGCTCGCAACCGCGTTCGAGCAGGGCCAGCCTGGCATCGACATCACCCGCGTGATGGTCGAGGCGCAGAAGGCGAGCCTCGCATTTCGCGCGATGAGCGAGGTGCGCAACCGCCTGGTCAGTGCGTACCAGGACGTGATGAACATGCCGATCTGACGGATCGGCACGACCCGACGGAGTGACGAATGGCCGAAGCGACTGCAACGCGAAGCGTTTTCGACCTGCCGGGGCTCAGGCAGCTGTTCCTGCTGGTGGGCCTCGCGGGCGCGATCGCCGCGGGATTGTGGCTCGTGTTCTGGTCGCAGGGCCCGAACTACGCGACTCTCTACAGCCAGCTGTCGGACCGCGAGACCGCGCAGGTGGTCGACGCGCTGCAGGCGGCCGGCATTCCGCACAAGCTGGACGGCCCGAGCGGCAGCGTGCGGGTCCCCGAGGCTCAGCTGCGCGAGGCGCGCATGCGCCTCGCCGCACAGGGCCTGCCGCAGTCCGACGCGCTCGGCGTCGAGATGATCCAGAAGGACACCGGGTTCGGCACCAGCCAGTTCATGGAGACCGCACGCTACCAGCTCGCGATCGAGACCGAGCTCGCGCGCACCATCGTCAAGGTCCAGGGCGTGCAGGGCGCGCGCGTGCACCTGGCGCTGCCGCGTCAGTCGGCGTTCGTGCGGGAGCGGCGACATGCGACGGCCTCGGTGATGCTGCAGCTGTACCCGGGCCGCCGGCTCGAGCCAGGCCAGGTCGCGGCGATCACGCACCTCGTGGCGTCCTCGGTCCCGGACCTCGAGAACCACGACATCACGGTGGTCGACCAGGCCGGCAACCTGCTGTCCTCGCCGGACGGCACGGACGCGCTGTCGATCTCGGCCAAGCAGCTGGAGTACACCCGCTCGGTCGAGGACGGCTACACGCACCGCATCGAGCAGCTGCTGGCGCCGCTGGTCGGCACCGGCCGGGTGCGCGCCGGGGTCACGGCCGACATCGACTTCACCGTCACCGAGCAGTCGAGCGAGAACTACGACCCGCAGAAGCAGGTCGTGCGCAGCGAGCAGACCGCCAACGAGCAGCGCATGCAGGGCGACGTGGCGATGGGCATACCCGGCGCGCTCAGCAACCAGCCGCCGCAGACGACCCCGGCACCGCCGGCGGCCAAGCAGCAGCCGGCGCCGACCCCGCCGCAGCCGGTCGCGACCAACAATCGCGCGACGCGCAACTTCGAGATCGACCGGACCGTCAGCCACGTGATGCAGCCGACCGGCACGGTCAAGCGGCTGTCGGTAGCCGTGATCCTGGACAACAAGCAGGTCGTAGGCGCCGACGGCAAGCCGACCACGCAGGCGCTGACCGACAAGGAGATTGAGCGCTACACGGCGCTGGTGCGCGAGGCCGTCGGCTTCGACGAGAAGCGCGGCGACCGGGTCGAGGTCATCAACGCCTCGTTCACGAGCGACGCGCCGGGCGAGCCGGCCGCGGCCGAGCCGTGGTATGCGAACCCGATGCTGCGCCAGGCGGCGCGCCAGGGCGGCGCCGTGCTGGCGGTGCTGGTGCTGGCGCTGGTCGTGCTGCGACCGATCATGCGCACGCTGCTCGCCGCGCCCCGGACCCTGCCGGTGGCGGTCGACGGCGCGGCCGGTGACCTCGCCCGGGACAAGGTGACCCTGTCGGGCGCCCCGGGCTCTGGCGGGGTCGCGGGCCTCCCCAACTATGAGCAGCACGTCGCAGCGGCACGCAACGTGATCTCGCAGGATCCCAAGCGCGCGGCCCAGGTGGTCCGGGAGTGGGTGACGGCGGATGGCTGAGCGGAGCGAACTGACGGGCGCCGAGCGCGCCGCGGTGCTCCTGATGTCGCTCGGCGAGCAGGAGGCCGCGGCGATCCTCAAGCACATGGATCCCCGCGACGTCGAAGCGGTCGGCCTCGCGATGGCCGCCCTGCCGACGGTCTCCAAGGACAAGGCCGGCAACGTCGTGCAGTCGTTCCTGCAGAAGGTCGACTCCGGCGACGCCTTCGCCGTGGACAAGCCCGAATTCGTCAAGAAGGTGATGGCGGCCTCCTTCGGCAAGCAGCGCGGCGAGCTGATGGTCGACCGCATCCTGTCGGGCGGTGGCAGCGGCGCCGGCATCGATGCGCTCAAGTGGATGGACCCGCGGGCGGTGGCGCAGCTGATCGGCGACGAGCATCCGCAGGTGATCGCGAGCCTGCTCGCCCAGCTCGACGGCAAGCTGGCGGCGAAGATCGTGCCGCTACTGACGGAGAAGCAGCGGGCCGACGTGCTGATGCGCATCGCGACGCTCGAGGAGCTGCCGCAGTCGGCGCTGCAGGAGCTGGACCAGATCGTCGGCAAGCGTGCCGCGAGCGGCGCGCAGGTTACGTCGCGGCGCATCGGCGGCACCCGCACGGTGGCCGACATCGTCAATGCGATGGATCGCGAGACCAGCACTACAGTGCTCGGCCAGATCGAGACCGAGAACGCCGAGCTGCACGCGAAGATCAAGGAGCTGCTGTTCGTGTTCGACGACCTCGTCGACATCGACAACAAGGGCATCCAGGCGGTGCTGCGCGAGGTCTCCAGCGACGTGTTGTCGGTGGCGCTCCGCGGGGCGGACCCGGTGGTGGCCGAGAAGATCTACGGCAACATGTCCAAGCGCGCGGCGGAGATCCTGCGCGAGGACATGGAGGCGCGTGGCCCGGTCAAGCTGACCGAGGTCGAGGCGGCGCAGCGCGAGATCGTGACGATCGCGCAGCGCCTCGCGGAGGAGGGCACTATTATCCTTGGCAGCAGCGCCGGCGAGTATGTCTAGGGTCATTCCCGCCGCCAAGGTCGGCGAGGTCGCGGCCTGGGGTCCGCCGGCGGTCGAGCCCGCGGCAGGCGGACGGCGCGCCTCGGGCGGCGGTCCGGTGACCGCGGGCGTACTCGCGGACCTGCAGGCCGAGGCCTACCGCGAGGCCTTCCAGCAGGGCCTGCGCGACGGCGCCGCCGCCGGCCGCGAGCAGGTGCGCGCCAAGGTGGAGCGCCTCGACCAGCTGCTGACCGACCTCGCGCGGCCGTTCAGCGAGATCGACGAGGCGGTGCAGCAGGAGCTCATCACGCTGGCGATGGCGCTGGCGCGGCAGATCGTCCGCCGCGAGCTGCGCCAGGATCCGACCCAGATCATCGGCATCGTGCGCGAGGCGATCGGCCAGCTGCCGGTCGCGGCCCGCGACATCCGCGTGCAGCTGCATCCCGAGGACGCGGCCATCGTGCGCGAGCACCTGGCGCCCGCCGAGAACGAACGCGCCTGGACGCTGATCGAGGACCCGATGATGATGCGCGGCGGCTGCCAGGTCGTCTCCGCGAGCTCGCGCATCGACGTGCGCCTCGAGAAGCGGCTGGGTGCGCTCCTGTCCGAGCTCATGGGCAGCGAGCGCGATCCCGATGCCCGGCCCAGCGAGCGCGGATGAGCCCGACCCCCGAGATGCGCACGCTGCAGCAGCGCTGGCGCGGCGAGCTCGCGAAGGTCCGCGACCGCGTGGCGCCGCTGCGGCCGCTGCAGGTCGAGGGCGTCCTGTCGCGCATGGTCGGCATGACGCTCGAGGCAGTCGGCTGCGAGGCTGCGGTCGGCAGCCGCTGCCTGATCGACACGCGTCAGGGCCAGACCGTGGAGGCCGAGGTTGTCGGCTTTTCCGGCGAGCGGCTGTTCCTGATGCCGACCGGCGACATGCGCGGGCTGATGCCCGGTGCGCGCGTGCGGCCGGCGCACGCGGTCTCCGAGGTGCATGTCGGCGAGGAGTTGCTGGGCCGCGTGCTGGACGGCACGGGGCGCCCGCTGGACGGGCTCGGGCCGGTGCACTGCCGCGAGACGCAGCCGCTGATGGGTCAGCCGCTCAACCCGCTGAAGCGCTGGGCGATCCGGGAGCCGCTCGACGTCGGCATCCGCACGCTGAACGGCCTGCTGTCGATCGGTCGCGGCCAGCGCATCGGCCTGTTCGCCGGCTCCGGCGTCGGCAAGTCGGTGCTGCTCGGCATGATGACTCGCTACACCAATGCCGACGTGATCGTGGTGGGCCTGATCGGCGAGCGCGGTCGCGAGGTTCAGGAGTTCGTCGCCAACACGCTCGGGCCGGACGGGCTCAAGCGCGCGGTGGTGGTCGCCACCCCTGCGGACACCCCGCCGCTGATGCGGCTCCACGGCGCCTGGGTGGCGCACGCGATCGCCGAGTACTTCCGCGACCGCGGTCTCAAGGTACTGCTGCTACTCGACTCGCTGACGCGCTTCGCGCAGGCGCAGCGCGAGATCGCCCTCGCGATCGGCGAGCCGCCGGCGACCAAGGGCTACCCGCCGTCGGTGTTCGCGCGCCTGCCGCAGCTGGTCGAGCGCGCCGGCAACAGCGACCGGGGCCCGGGGTCGATCACGGCCTTCTACACCGTGCTGGCCGAGGGCGACGACCAGCAGGACCCGATCGCGGACGCGGCGCGAGCGATCCTGGACGGCCATATCGTGCTGTCGCGGACGCTGGCCGAGTCCGGCATCTACCCGGCCATCGACGTCGAGCAGTCGATTTCGCGTGCGATGCACCTGATCGCAGACCGCGAGCTGATGGACCTCGCGGTGCGCTTCCGCCAGGTCTACGCGCTCTACCAGCACAACCGCGACCTGATCAGCGTCGGCGCGTACCGGCGCGGCAGCGATCCGCGCATCGACCAGGCGATCGATATGTGGCCGCGGTTGCTCGACTTCCTGCGGCAGGACATGTACGAGGCGGTGGACATCAGGACCGCCCGCGAGCAGCTGCACGCGCTGCTCGCCGGCGCGCCGCGCTGACGCCACGCCGCCGCCGCCGATCACGAATGCGACGTTGACCAGGGCTGAGGGATGACGCGATCCAAGCGGATGGAGCCGATTCGGCAGGCGGCGGCCGACCGTGAGCGTGAGGCGGCGACCCAGATGGAAATCGCGCGCCGGGCGCTCGACGACCAGGAGCGCCAGTTGGCGCAGCTCAGACACTACCGGAACGAGTACGCCGGCCAGGTGTCACGCGGCGCGGCGCCGGATCCGGCGCGGCTGCAGAACTTCCACGCGTTCCTCGGCCGGCTGAGCGATGCTATCGCGCAGCAGGAGCGTGCGGTCAGCGACGCCCTCGCCGCGCTGGAGCGCGCCACCGATGCGTGGCGCGAGCGGCGCATCGAGGCCGCCTCGATCGGCAAGGCGGTCGACAAGATCGCGACCGGGGAGCGCCGGCAGGCTGACCAGCGCGCCCAGCGCGAGTCGGACGAGCGCGCCCTGCAGCTCCTGATCCGGACGCGCAGCCAACCCTGAGCGAGGCCCGCGGGCAGGCCTTGGCACGCGGCTTGCACCCCTGAGCGGCATGGACACCACCAACGCCGCCCTTCTCACGGTTGCCGCCGCGCCGGCTGCCGCCCCTGCCACGTCCGGTGCCGCGCCCGGCGCCACTAGCGGCGCGGACGGCGACCGCAGCTTCGCGGCCGCCCTCGCCCACGCGACGCCGCAGGGCGGGGCTGCCGGTAAGACGGGGCCGGCCGACACTGCCGAGGACGGCGCGCCGGCGTCGGACGCCCGGCAGGGCGCAACCCAGGCGACGGCCGCACCGGGCGGCAAGCCGCC
>JAFEDP010000088.1 GCA_018241545.1 Pseudomonadota bacterium | reverse complement strand
CGCCCGGGCGGCGGGCGAGGGCCGCTAGCCGGGCCCCGCGCCCCGGGCGCGCTCGCGCAGCACCGCCTTCTGGATCTTGCCGGTCGAGGTCTTCGGCAGCGACGCGAACTCGATGCGCCGCGGCACCTTGTAGTGGGCGAGGTGCGCGCGGCAGTGCGCGATCAACTCCTCCGCGGTCGCCGCGCGGTCCGGGCGCAGCTCGACGAAGGCGCACGGCGTCTCGCCCCACTTCGGGTCCGGCCGCGCGACCACCGCGCACGCGAGCACCGCCGGATGGCGGTACAGCGCGTCCTCGACCTCGAGCGAAGATATGTTCTCGCCGCCGGAGATGATGATGTCCTTGGAGCGGTCGCGGATCTTGGCGTAGCCGTCGGGCTGCACGACCGCGAGGTCGCCGCTCCTGAACCAGCCGCCGGCGAAGGCCTGCTCGGTGGCGTGCGGGTTCTTGAGGTAGCCCTTCATCGTCAGGTTGCCGCGGAACATGATCTCGCCCATCGTCGCCCCGTCGGCCGGGACCGGCACGAGCGTCAGCGGGTCGAGCACCGCCATCGCCTCCTGCATCAGGTAGGCGACGCCCTGCCGGCCGTTGCGCTCGGCGCGCGCGGCGAGGTCGAGCGACTCCCACTCCGGCTGCCGGGCGCAGACGGCCGCCGGGCCGTAGGTCTCGGTGAGGCCGTAGACGTGCGTCAGGTCGAAGCCGATCCGCTCCATGCCCTCGATCATGGCCTCCGGGGGCGCCGCGCCCGCGACCATCGCGTGCACGCGCTGCGTGATCCCGGCGCGCCACTCGGCGGGCGCGTTGATCAGCATCATGTGCACGATCGGCGCGCCGCAGTAGTGCGTCACGCGCTCGGCGCGCATCAGGCGCAGCACCGCCTCGGGCTCGACCCGGCGCAGGCAGACGTTGGTGCCGGCGTTGGCCGCCATGCTCCACGCGAAGCACCAGCCGTTGCAGTGGAACAGCGGCAGCGTCCACAGGTACACCGCGTGCGGCGGCATGGCCCAGGTCGCGAGGTTGCACAGCGCGTTCAGGTACGCGCCGCGGTGGTGGTAGACGACGCCCTTCGGGTTGCCGGTCGTGCCCGAGGTGTAGTTGAGCGAGATTGCATCCCACTCGTCGGCCGGGCCCTGCCACGCGAAGCCGGGGTCGCCGGCGGCGAGCAGCGCCTCGTAGTCGAGCGCGCCGAGCCGCTCGCCGGGGCCGGCGTACTCGGGGTCGTCGACGTCGACCACGAGCGGCGGCGCGGCGAGCCGCGCGAGCGCGGCACGCACGGTCGGGGCGAACTCGCGGTCGGTGATCAGCACGCGCGCCTCGCCGTGGCCCAGCATGAAGGCGATCGACTCGGCGTCGAGGCGGGTGTTGAGCGTGTTGAGCACCGCGCCGGCCATCGGCACGCCGAAATGCGCCTCGACCATCTCGGGGGTGTTGGCGAGCATCACCGCCACGGTGTCGCCGCGGCGCACGCCGCGCTCGACCAGCGCCGCGGCGAGCCGGCGGCAGCGGGCGTAGGTCTCGGCCCAGGTCTGGCGCCGCGCGCCGTGCACGATCGCCGTGCGCGCCGGGTAGACGCGCGCGGCGCGCTCGAGGAACGAGAGCGGCGTCAGCGGCACGAAGTTGGCGGGCCGCCGCTCGAGGCCCTCGTCGTACGGACTCGCTGGCATCGGGGTACCTCCGCCTCCCGCGGCTACTCGCGCTTGAGCTCCCGGCCCATCAGCGTGCGCACCGCACCCTGCACGTCGCCGTTCTCGTACAGCACCCGGTACACCTGCTCGGCGATCGGCATCTCGACGCCGGCGCGGGCAGCGACCGCGTGCACCGCGCGCGCCGCCTGCACGCCCTCGACGACCTGGCCGATCTCGCGCTGCGCCTCGGCGGGCGTGCGCCCGGCGGCGATCGCGAGCCCGAAGCGGCGGTTGCGCGACTGGTCGTCGGTGCAGGTCAGCACCAGGTCGCCGAGCGCGGCGAGCCCCATGAAGGTCTCCGCCCGCGCGCCGAGCGCTACGCCGAGGCGCGTCATCTCGGCGAGCCCGCGCGTCACGAGCGCGATGCGCGTGTTGGCGCCGAAGCCCATGCCGTCGGCGATGCCGGTGCCGATCGCGAGCACGTTCTTGACCGCCCCGCCGACCTCGACCCCGACGATGTCGGGGGAGGTGTAGGCGCGGAAGTGGTGGCCCGACAGGCTGTGCGCGAGCGCCGCCGCGAAGCGCTCGTCGGGCGAGGCGACGGTCATCGCGGTCGGCAGGCCGCGTCCGACCTCGCGGGCGAACGTCGGGCCCGACAGCACGGCGATCGGGACCGCCGGCCCGAGCACCTCGCGCGCGACCTGGTGCGGCAGCAGGCCGGTGTCCTGCTCGAAGCCCTTGGTCGCCCAGGCGACGCGCTGGCCGCCCCGCAGGCGCGGCGCGAGCCGCGCGAGCGTCTCGCGGAAGGCGTGGCTCGGAACGGCGATCAGGATGTCGAGCGCGCCGGCCACGGCGCGCTCGAAGTCGGGCTCGACGACCAGGCGCTCCGGGAACGGTGCATCGGGCAGGTAGCGCCGGTTGCAGCGCTCGGCGGCGAGCAGCTCGAGCCCGGCGCGGTCACGGCCCCACAGCAGCGTCGGGCGCCCGGCGCGCGCGAACTGGATCGCGAGCGCCGTGCCCCAGGAGCCGGCGCCGAGCACCGCGATCGGCGCCGGGGCGGCCGCCGCTTCGTCGGGCATGGCGCCGCGCCGCAGCCGCGGTCAGTTGACGGCGGGCGGGGGCGTCTGCCGCGCGGCCTGCTCGAGCGACTGCTGGAACAGCGCGTCGAAGTTCACCGGCGGCAGCAGGAACGGCGGGAAGCCGCCGCGCAGGATCAGGTCCGAGACCGACTGGCGCGCGTACGGGAACAGCACGCCCGGGCAGAACGAGCCGACGATGCGCCGCGCCTCGTCCTCGCTGTAGCCGCGGATGTGGAACAGGCCGCCCTGCTTCACCTCGACGAGGTACGCCACCTTGTCGGCGATCTTGGCCTCGAGCGTGATCGTCAGCACCACCTCGTGCACGTTCTCGGCGAGCGTCGACCCCGTGGTGTTCATGTTCAGGTTGAACTGCGGGTTCCACTCGGTGACCTGCAGGTTCGGACCGGACGGCGCCTCGAACGAGGCGTCCTTGACGTAGATGTTCTGCAGGACGAGGTCCTGCGCCGGGGCGTCGCTGGCCGGCGCGGTGCCGGTGGGGTTCGGGGTTGACATGATGGGTCCTGTCTGGGGTCGTAGGGCGAAAGGGGGGCGGCTCAGGAGGCCTTGGGTCGCAGCAGCGCGTCGAGCTCGCCGCTGCGGTCGAGCTCGTGCAGGTCGTCCGAGCCGCCGACCGGGCGGCCGTCGATGAAGATCTGCGGCACGGTGCGCCGGCCGCTGCGCGCGATCATCTCGGCGCGGCGCGCGGGCTCCGCCTCGACGTCGATCTCGGTCCAGCTCACGCCCTTGCGCTCGAGCAGCGCGCGCGCGCGCGCGCAGTACGGGCACCAGCCGGTCGCGTACATCGTGATCTCGGGGGCCACGGTGCGCGTCAGTCCTTGACGACCGGCAGGTTCTCCTGCCGCCACGCGGCGAGTCCGCCGCGCAGGTTGTAGGCCTTGGAAAAGCCCAGCCGGCCGAGGTGGCGGGCCGCGCTGCCGGCGGTCATGCCGCTGTCGCAGTAGGCGATCACGGCCTTGTCCTTGAAGCGCTCGAGCGGCTGCGCGCCGTCGGCGATCACCGCACCGGGGACGTTGCGCGCGCCGGCGATGTGCCCGGCCTCGAAGGCCTCGCGCCCGCGGATGTCCACCAGCACGGCGCCGGCGTTGACGAGGCGCACCGCCTCGGCCGGCGAGATCGACGCGAACGAGGCCGTGCGCGCCCGGAACTCGTGCACGAGGACCAGCACGAGCATGGCGGCCGCCGCGGCGACCAGGGCGTAGTGGTGGGTGACGTACTCTAGGAACTGCTGCATGGGTGGCTCGCGCCGCCGGCCTCGGCGGCAGCGGGCCCACCATTATAGCAGCCGGCCGGCGGGCTCCCCGGTCCGCTACAGTAGCCGCCGTGACACGCCGCCTGCTCCCGACGCTCCTCGCCTTCGGGGCCTGCCTCGCCGCGGCCGCCGCGGCGGCGGCCACCACGGCCGAGACGGAGTCGGCGCTGGCGCGGGTCCGGGGCCGCATCCGCGAGGTCACCGAGGCCGTCCAGGGCGACGTGGCGCGCCGCGACTCGCTCGCCCGCGACCTCAAGGCCGCCGACGAGGCCCTGGCCGCCGCCCGCACCCGGCTCGAGGACGTCCGCGGCCGCCGCGCCGCGAGCGAGGCGCGCCGGTCCGAGCTCAAGGCCGACGAGGAGCGCGCGGCGCGCGAGCTCGCCAGCGAGCGGGGCTCCCTGGCCGGGGAGCTGCGCAGCGCCTACATGGGCGGCCGCGACGAGGAGCTCAAGGTGCTGCTCAACGCCGGCGACCCGGCCACCCTCGGGCGGATGCTGGCCTACTACTCCTACCTCGGCCGCGACCGCGCCGACCGCATCCGCGCCATCGGCGAGCGCGCGGCGAGGCTCGAGGCGCTCGACGAGGCGCTCGCGGCCGAGAACGCCCGGCTCGCGTCGCTCGAGGAGGAGCGGCGGCGCGAGGCGCAGGCGGTCGACGCCGCGCGGGCCGCGCGCCAGCGCGCGCTCGCCGAGCTCCTGGCCCGGATCGCGAGCCGCTCGGCCGAGCTCAAGGATCTCAAGGCCAACGCCGCCTCGCTCGAGGACCTGCTGGCGCGGCTGCGGGCCGCGCTCGAGGACTTCGACAGCCCCGACTTCGCCGGCCCGGGCGGCGGCCACCGCGCCTTCGTGGACGTCCACGGCCGCCTCGCCTGGCCGGCCCACGGGAGGCTGGTGGCGCAGTACGGCGAGTCGCGCGCAGCCGGCCTCAAGTGGCAGGGGCTGCTGCTCGAGACGCATCGCGGCGGTGAGGTGCGCGCGCCGTACTTCGGCCGGGTGGTGTACGCCGACTGGCTGCCGGGGCTCGGCCTGCTGATGATCCTCGACCACGGCGGCGGCTACCTGAGCCTGTACGGGTACAACGAGAAGCTGTACCGGTCGGTCGGCGACCGGGTGCGCCCGGGCGAGGTGATCGCGGCCAGTCTGGGCGAGGCGGGCGGACGGCCCGAGCTCTACTTCGAGATCCGCCAGGGGGCCCGCCCGGTCGACCCCCGCCCGTGGCTGAGGGGTCCGCCGCGCCCGTGACCGGCGCCGCCGCGGAGCGTGATGGCCCGCACATCGTCCGCCGCGCCGGCCCGGAACTGCGGATTGGCTCAAGGATTAGATTCCGGCATTAGGTCAAGTTTGACCCCTGCCAAGGACACCCGCGGGCCGCGCCCCGGGGCACGAGCGGGTCAATCACGATGGTCGCCGTCGCACAGAAGCCAGCCGCCAGCCTGCCGAGCCTCGACCCCTACGGTCAGCTCATCAAGATGCTGTTCCCGCGCGCCCAGGCGCTCGCCGTCTACGGCGCGGGCGCCGCCCCGCTGTGGGTCGCGAGCGGCCAGGACGACCCGGACATGCACCGGCTCGCCGAGGATCTGCTCGCCGACCGCTCCGCCCGCCCACCGGGCACGATCGACGGCACGACGCGCGCCTTCGACGGCGCGACCGCCTACGCCTTCCTGATGTGCGACGAGCAGGGCCTGCCGCTCGCGGTCGTGACGCTGCTGGCGCGCGAGAACGGCGAGGCGCGGCCGATGTCGCTGGTCCTCGGGCTGCTGCGCCCGGCGCTCGAGTGCCTGCAGCGGGACCTCGCGCTGCGCGCCTCGCTCGGGGCGCTGAGCCGCGACCTGTCCTCGCGCGACCGCGACCTCGAGCTGCTGCTCGACGCCTCGGTCGAGCGCGCCGATACGCCGCGCGACGCCGACGAGCTGTCGCGGCTGGTGCAGGCCGCGGTCGACCACCTCGGCTGCTCGATCGGCACGCTGATCATCCCCGAACGCTCGGTCGCCATCGTGCGCACGCAGCGCGACCAGCCGCGCGGCCACGAGGCCGACATCGTCACCCGCACGCACCGCCACCTGCTGACCTGGGCGCAGCTGCAGCGCCGCACGATGATCGTCAACAAGGTCGCGACGCAGAGCGAGAAGGTGCCGCCGTTCAAGATCCTGTCGGTGCCGGTGCGCCACCTGTCGAACCGCGTCATCGGCTTCCTTGCGCTCTTCAACGCCGCCGACGGCGCCGACTTCGAGCTCAGGCACACGCGCCTCGCGGAGCTGCTGGCGCGCAAGGTGACCTCGATCCTGCTCACCAGCTACGACGCGGGCACGGGGCTCCTGGCCCGCGGCGCGTTCGAGCAGCAGGTGGACGCGCTGATCGCCGGCCGCAGCGAGCCCGGCCGCGACTCGGTCGTGTACCTGGACATCGACCAGATGCACGTGATCAACGAGAACTTCGGCATGCACGTCGGCGACGAGACCATCGCGCGCGTCGCCGAGATCGTGCGCCGCCGGGCGCCGGTGGGCGCGCTGTGCGCGCGCATCTCCGGCGACCGCTTCGCGCTGTTCCTCGCCGGCGCGGACGCCGACGCCGCCGCGCGCGCCGCCGACGAGATCCGCGCCAGCGTCGGCGAGCTGACCCAGCAGCGCCCCGAGGGCGTGCTCAAGGTGAGCCTCAGCGCCGGCGTCGCGCTGCTGCCGAGCGAATCCAAGCAGCCGCTGTCGCACGCGCTCGCGATCGCCGAGATCGCGAGCAAGGCCGCCAAGGACCACGGCCGTAACCGTGTCGAGACCTTCGACAACGGCGACATGAGCATGGTGCGCCGCCACGGCGAGGTGCAGATCGTCGCCTCGCTGCGCGAGGCGATCGCGACCAACCGCTTCCGCCTGTACGCGCAGCCGATCCTGCCGCTCGCCGCCGGGCCGTCCGAGCCGCGCTTCGAGATCCTGATCCGGATGCTGACCGAGGAGGGCGAGCTGGTGCCGCCCGCCAAGTTCCTGCCGGCCGCGGAGAGCTACCAGCTGATGCCGGCGATCGACCGCTGGGTCATCGAGTTCGCGCTCAAGGAGCTCGCGCTGCACCGCGCCACGCTGTCGGGCCGCGTCGCGCGCTTCGCGATCAACCTGTCGGGGCAGTCGGTCGGCGACCCGGAGTGCGCCGCGTTCATCGAGTCGCAGATCGCCGCCGCCGGCATCCCGGCCGACATCGTCTGCTTCGAGCTGACCGAGACCGCCGCCGTCACCCACCTCGAGCGCGCCGAGGCGTTCATGCAGCGCCTGCGCAACCTCGGCTGCCAGTTCGCGCTCGATGACTTCGGCACCGGCGCCTCCTCGCTCGCCTACCTCAAGAGCCTGCCCGTGTCGGTCCTCAAGATCGACGGCAGCTTCGTGCGCGACGCCATCCTCAATGGCCGCTCGGACTCGATGGTCAAGGCGGTCGCGCAGCTGGCGCGCGCGATGGGCATCACGACGGTCGCGGAGTACGTCGAGACCGACGAGATCCGCATCCGCATGGCGAACCTCGGCGTCGACTACGGCCAGGGCTTCGCGATCGGCAAGCCGGTGCCGCTCAACGAGATCCTGCAGGACCTGTCGCTGTACGAGCTGGTGGCGGCCGGCGACGGCACGATCGGCGCCGAGATCGACCTCGGGGCCGACCTGCCGCTGCTGACCGGCTG
The DNA here is from genome assembly GCA_018241545.1 of Pseudomonadota bacterium. Taxonomy (GTDB): domain Bacteria; phylum Pseudomonadota; class Gammaproteobacteria; order Steroidobacterales; family Steroidobacteraceae; genus CAIKZZ01. The sequence continues at coordinate 2,605 of JAFEDP010000088.1, read as the reverse complement.
ACGGGCCGGCGCCCCGGACCGCGGCCGTGCACGAGCGTCGCACCCCGGCGGGCGGCCCGGAGTCGGACATCGACGGCCTGGTGCGCCACGTCGCGCTGGCGGACTGGCTGGTGCTCGCGGTCGTCGTGCTCTACGAGCTCGTGGCCGCGCGCGGCGGGCTCCGCCTCCCCGACGTGGTCGCCTGCGCCGTGTTCGGCGCCTTCGGCGTCACGTTGCGCACCGCGTGGCTGCGGTCGCGCGGCGCGACCGCGCGCCTCGAGCTCGAGACCTGGGCGATCGCCGCCTTCATCGCCTTCGTCGTGTGGCGCACCGGTGGCGCCGACAGCCCGCTGCAGAGCCTGTACCTGCTGCCGATCGTGCTCGCGGCGCTGGTGCTGCCGGGGCTGCGCGTCGCGCTGCTGCTCGGCGCGATCGTGCTCGCCTACGGCGCCACCGCCGCGCTCGACACCGTCGCGCCGCTCGCGCCCGGCGCGCTCGCCGGCCGCGTGCTCGCCGCGGTCGGCCCGCTGATGATCGTCGCCTGGCTGACCTCGCAGCTCGGCACCGCCGTGCTCGCCGCGCGCCGGCGGGCCGCGGCGCTCGTCGAAGGCGACCCGCTGACCGGGCTCGCGACCCGCGCGGTGATGATCGAGACGGTGCGGCGCGAGCTCGGCGATGCCACCCGCCGCCAGACGCCGGCGGCGCTGCTCGCGATCGACCTCGACGGCGTGCGCCGGCTGAACGAGCTCTACGGCCAGGAAGCCGGCAACGCCGCGCTGCAGCTGGTCGCCGACGCGCTCAGGCGCACGCTGCGCGAGACCGACCTCGCGGCCCGCTGGGGCGGCGACGAGTTCCTGGTGCTGCTGCTCGGCGCCGACGCGGCGGCGGCGCAGGCGGTGGCGCAGCGCATCCGCCACGCCGTGTACGCGACCACCCTCGACACCGGCGCGCGCCACGTGCGCTGCGCGGTCAGCGTCGGCCTCGCCGCCGCGCCGCGCGACGGCCAGGATGCCGCCACGCTGATCGCCTGCGCCGAGCGTCGCCTCGAGCGCGACCGCGAGCTGCGCCGGGCCGCCACCGGTGGCCACAGCGCGGCCGGCACGGCCGGCGCGGCTGGCTGAGGGCTCAGCCGCGCAGGTACGCCGCGGCGGCGCCGTAGATGCCGCCGATCAGCAGCACCACGATCGGCAGGAACGACAGGCCGAAGCCGGCGCTGCGCTTCGCCGGATCGCGCACGTAGCTGTAGAAGTACAGGAAGCGGCCGACGAGGTAGACGGCGCCGAGCAGCGCGGCCCAGCGGGCGCTGACGAACCAGCCGAACAGCGGCAGCGCCGGGACCAGCACCACCAGCAGTTCCAGGGTGTTCATCTGCACCCGGAAGTAGCGCTCGAAGGTCTCGTGACCGGTGGTGGCCGGTGCCTTGACCCCGTAGCGGCCGCGCGCGCCGCCGACGGCGAAGCCGAAGTACAAGTACTGCAGCATCGCCAGACCCATCACGACATAGACCAGGCTCATGGCACCTCCCCGTGCGGCCACCGGCGCCGCCCCGCCCTACCGGGGCGCGCGCGCCGCGGGCAGAATACACGGACCCGGTCGTGGACGTCCCATGAGCGAGAAAGCGCGCGGCTACGCCCAGTTCATCGAGATCCGCCAGCCCCCGGAGCGGGTGTTCGAGGCGTTCGCCGATCCGCTGCAGCTGACCCGCTGGTACGCGGTCGAGGCCAGCGTCGAGCCGCGGCGCGGCGGCCAGCTGCGCGTCAAGCTGCGTGACGGCCGGGTACGCGACGCGACCATCGACGTCTGGGACCCGGCGCGGCGGCTGCGGCTCATCTACATGCCGGACCCGACGCTGCCGAGCTCGACGACCGGGCCCCTCGTCGAGGACGTGCTGTTCGACGTGAAGCCGGGCGTGACCGTGGTACGCGTGCTCGGCAACGGCGTGCCGGGCGAGCGCAACTGGGACCCGCACTTCCTGGCGCTGCGGCGCGGCTGGGCCTACTGGCTGCACGCGCTCAAGCGCTACCTGGAGCCCGGCCCGCCCGCCGGACCTGCCGCGTGACCGGCCTCGCGCGCCTCGCCCTCGCCGCGCTCGCGCTCGGCGTCGCCGCCGCCGCGCCCGCGCAGCAGTGGGCCCTGGTGGGCGGCGAGCTGCTCACCGGCGACGGCGGCCCGCCGCTCGCCAACAGCGTGGTGCTGATCGACGGCGAGCGGGTCGCGGCGGTCGGCCAGGTCGGGACGCTGGAGGTGCCGCCGGGCGCCACCGTGATCTCGACCGAGGGCATGACGGTGCTGCCGGGGCTCATCGACCTGCAGGTCCGCCTCGCCGAGCTCGGCCACGCCGACCGCGCCCGCTGGGAGGAGCTCTACGAGCCGCTCGCCGAGCGGGTCGTGATGCCGGCGGCGGCCCAGGCGCTGCTCGGCGCCGGCGTCACCACGGCGCGCGACGTCGGCTCCCCGCTGGAGGCGGCGCTGTCGGTGCGCGAGCGCGTGCGCGAGCGGCGCATCCCCGGCCCGACCCTGCTGGTGTCGGGTCCCACGCTCGAGCACGACCCGCCGATCCGCGAGCGCGCGCGCCGCTGGCCGGTCGCCGGGCCGGTCGACGCCCGCCAGAAGGTCGAGCGCCTGG
>JAFEDP010000087.1 GCA_018241545.1 Pseudomonadota bacterium | reverse complement strand
GCTGGAGCGAGGCCGACCGTGCCGACCTCGTCCGGGCGCTCGCGGCGGTGCGCCTCTCCGCGCCCCGCTCGCTGGCCCGCGCACGCGCCGCGGGCGTGCTGCGCATCGGCACGCCCGGCGACTACGCCCCGTTCAGCCTCTCGAGCGATGGCCGGCTCGCGGGCGCGGACGTCGAGCTGGCCGGGCGGCTCGCGGCCGCGCTCGGCCTGCGCCCGGTGTTCATTGCCACGAGCTGGCGGACGCTGCTCGCGGACCTCGCCGCCGACCGCTTCGACGTCGCGGCCGGGGGCGTCTCGGTGACGGCGGCCCGGCGGGCGGTCGCGGCCTTCTCGCTGCCCACCGCGCACGGCGGCAAGACGGCCATCGGCCGTTGCCGCGACCGCACGCGCTTCGCCTCGCTCGCGGCGATCGACCAGCCCGGCGTGACCGTCGTCGAGAACGCCGGGGGCACCAACGAGAGCGCGGCGCGGGCGCTGCTGCACGCGGCGACGCTGCGCATCCACCCGGACAACCGCACGGTCTTCGACGAGCTGGCCGCGGGGCGCGCCGACGCGATGTTCACCGACGACACCGAGGTCGCGCTCGTCACGCGCCGGCGCGCCGAGCTGTGCCGCCTGCTGCCGGACCTGTTCCAGCCGGCCGACAAGGCCCTGCTGCTGCCGCCGGAGCCGGAGTGGGCGGCCGCGGTCGACGCCTGGCTCGGCCCGGAGCTCGCCCGCGGCACGCCGGCGCGGCTGCTCGAGGAGGCGCTCGCCCGCTGAGCGCCTGCGGATTGCGCGAAGTGCACGAGCCGTCGCCGCGTGCTGTGATCCGCGCCCGCCCCCACCCGCAGGACGGACATGAGCGAGACCCCGCCAAGCCTGCCGACACTCTACGACGCGCTCGGCGGCGAGCCGGCCGTGCGTGCCCTGGTCGATCGCTTCTACGACATCATGGACGCGGACCCGGCGCTCGCGCCGCTGCGCGCCATCCACGCGGCCGACCTCGGCCCGATGCGCGGCAGGCTGGGCGACTTCATGATGGGCTGGCTCGGCGGCCCGCAGCACTACTTCCAGCGCCCCGACGCCCCGTGCCTCGGCGCGGCGCACGGAGCGTTCGCGATCAACGCGCAGCTGCGCGACCAGTGGCTCGAATGCATGGACCGGGCGCTGGCGGCGAGCGGCACGCCGGAGCCGGTGGTGGCACGGCTGCGCCCGCCGCTCGCGATGCTGGCGGAGTTCCTGCGCAACCGCTGAGGCCTAGGCGGCGCGCTCGCGCAACACCCAGTACAGGCCGCGCACGTCGCTGCGCCACTGCGGCAGCAGCCACACGAGCGCGAGCTCCTCGAGCTCCGCGGCGACGCTCAGGGCGACGGCGGCATAGAAGAGCGCCGGCGGCAGACCGAACACGAACAGCGCGCCGACCATGACGCCGAGCAGCAGGCCGGCGGCCTTGGAGGCGTAGGTGTGGAAGCTCGACGGCCGCCCGTAGCGCAGCAGCGCGGCGGCGAGCTCGGCAGCCCAGCTGCCGACCAGCAGCAGCGCCGCGAGCGCGTGCTCGCGCGGCAGCTCGGGGTGGAATGCGAGCACGCCGGCCACCGCGACGAAGAACAGCAGCGCATCGCCCAGCGAGTCGAGCTGGGCGCCGAGCCGCGAGACGATCCCGAAGCGCCGCGCCAGCTGGCCGTCGAGCACGTCGCTGACGAGCGCCCCGACCAGCAGCCACGCGAAGGCGCGCGCCGCCCCGCTGGCCGCGAGGTAGCCGAGCACCGGCGCCGAAGCGATGCGGGCCGCACTCACGGCGTTCGGGAGCTGGCGCAGCAGCGGCGGGATCGGTGTCATGGGGCGGAGACGGCAGTCCGGCGGCGCGCCCCCGATCCTAAGGCATTGGCGGCGAGGACGGCGTGCCGCCACCGCCCGCGCTTCCCGTACACTCGCCGCTCGCCCGCCGCGCGGCGGCGGGCCCACCGGCCCGGAGGCCCGCGATGATCACGCGACGCGACCTGATCCTGAACGGAGCGCTGGCCGGCGGCGTGCTGCTGGCCGCCGGCCTGCCGCGCCGGCTCGAGGCCGCCGCCCTGCCCCCGCCGGTCGCCGCGCTGCGATCGCGCCGCGCCGAGGCGACGCCGATCCGGCGCGAGGAACGCGAGGCGCGGCGCGAGCGGGCGCGCGAGCTCATGGCCGAGGCACAGCTCGAGGCCATCGTACTCGCGGAGGGCACGTCGCTGCGCTACTTCACCGGCGTGCACTGGTGGGGCAGCGAGCGTCTGTTCGCCGCGGTGCTGCCGCGGCGTGGCGAGCCGTTCTACGTCTGCCCGGCGTTCGAGGAGGGACGCGCCCGCGAGCAGCTCGCCGCCGGCACCGATGCCGAGCGCGCCGACGTGCGCGTCTGGCAGGAGGACGAGAGCCCGTACCAGCGGCTGGCGCAGGGACTGCGCGACCGCGGCATTGCCACCGGCCGGGTCGGGCTCGAGGAGAACGTGCGCTTCGTATTCGCCGACGGCATCGCCGCCGCCGCGCCGCAGCTGACGCGGGTCAGCGCCACGGCGGTCACGGCCGGCTGCCGGATGGTCAAGAGTCCGCACGAGCTCGCGCTGATGCGGCTCGCGTCGGAGGTGACGCTCGCGGCCTACGAGGCGACCTGGCGCTCGCTGCGGCCGGGCCTGACGCAGCAGCAGGTCACGGACCTGTCGCGCGAGGCACACCGACGGCTCGGCTTCGAGGGGGCCGCCGACCTGGTGCTGGTCGGGCCGGGCTCGGCGTTCCCGCACGGCACCGTGTCGCCGCCGCCGGTGCGCGAGGGGGCGATCGTGCTGTTCGACGGCGGCTGCGACGTCGAGGGCTACAAGTCCGACCTGTCGCGCACCTTCGTGCTCGGGAAGGCCACGCCGCGCATGCGCGAGGTGTTCGACGTGGTGCACCGGGCGCAGGCCGCCGCGCTCGCCGCCGCCCGGCCGGGCGTCGAGTGCGGCGCCGTGGACGCCGCCGCGCGCGCCGTCGTCGACGCGGCCGGCTTCGGGCCGGACTACCGGCACTTCACGCACCGCGTCGGCCACGGGCTCGGCATGGACGGCCACGAGTGGCCGTACCTCGTGCGCGGCAACGCCACGCGCCTCGCCCCCGGCATGACCACCAGCAACGAGCCCGGCATCTACCTGCGCGGCGAATTCGGCGTGCGTCTCGAGGACGACATGCACGTCACCGAGTCGGGCGCCGAGCTGTTCACTGCGCAGAGCCACTCGCTCGAGGCGCCGTTCGCGCGCGCCTGAGCCTCAGCCGTCGCCGGCGAGGCTGCGACGCGCGTGGCCGAGCGCGCGCTCGTCGGCCTTCGACACTGCCGGATACCGCAGGCCGAGCGCGGCGATCGTGCCGGTCACGATCGAGGCGACCACGGCGCGCGTGACGTACTTGTGGTCGGCGGGGATCACGTACCACGGCGCCCACTCGGTGCTGGTGGCGCGCAGCATCTCCTGGTAGCAGTCCATGTAGCGGCCCCAGTGGCGACGCTCGGCGAGGTCGGCGATCGAGAACTTCCAGTGCTTGTCGGGCGTGTCGATCCGCTCCAGCAGCCGGCGCCGCTGCTCGCGCTTGGACAGGTGCAGGAAGAACTTGAGGATCACGGTGCCATTGCGGCTCAGGTGGCGCTCGAAGCGGTTGATGTCGTCGTAGCGGTTCTCCCAGAACCGCGCATCGTCCGGCGACTCGGTCAGGCGCCGCTCGGCGAGGATCTCCGGGTGCACCCTCACGACCAGGACCTCCTCGTAGTAGCTGCGGTTGAAGATGCCGATGCGCCCGCGCGCCGGCAGCTTGTCCCAGTAGCGCCACAGGAAGTTGTGCGCGATCTCGGTGTCCGACGGACGCTTGAAGGAGTGCACCTCGCAGCCCTGCGGGTTGACTCCCGACATCACGTGCTTGATCGTGCCGTCCTTGCCGGCGGCATCCATCGCCTGCAGCACCACCAGCACCGAGTGGCTGTTGCTGGCCCAGAGCAGTTCCTGGGCCTTGGCGAGCTCGGCCCGGTTGGCCTCGAGCAGGGCATTGGCCCGCAGCTTGGCCGGCCCCGGACCGAGCGGCGCGAACCCGCTGCCGCCGCTGTCCGCCGGGTCGCGCTCGCGCAGCCTGAACTTGCTGCCGGGCTCGACGCGGTACCGCTCGACCAGACGGTCCTGTTCCTTCGCCATCGCGCCTCCCCGCCGCCGCCGCGGACGTCCGGCCATCCTGATAACCCGATTCGGCCGCGCCCGGAAGTCTGGAGAACCACAGCGGGGCCAGCCACACTAGCCGCCCCGCGTCCCGGTCCCGCCATGCACGAACCGCCCCCCGCCGCCCCGCACCGCGCCATCCGCTCCTTCGTCCGCCGCGAGGGCCGCATCACGCCGGCGCAGCAGCGGGCGCTCGCCGACTGCTGGCCGCGCTACGGCATCGAGTTCGACGGCGGCGCGCTCGACCTCGACGCCCGGTTCGGCCGGCGCGCGCCGCGGACCCTCGAGATCGGCTTCGGCGACGGCGAGACGCTGGTCGCGCTCGCGGCCGCGCATCCCGAGCGCGACTACCTCGGCATCGAGGTGCACGCGCCCGGCGTCGGCCACTGCCTGCTGCGGGCGGCCGCGGCCGGCCTCGCGAACCTGCGGGTGATCCGCCACGACGCGGTCGAGGTGCTCGAGCGCGGGCTCGCGCCCGGCGCGCTCGACGAGGTACTGGTCTACTTCCCGGACCCGTGGCCGAAGAAGCGCCACCACAAGCGCCGCCTGGTGCAGCGCCCGTTCGCGGCGCTGCTCGCCAGCCGCCTCGCGTCCGGCGGCACGCTGCGCCTTGCGACCGACTGGGCACCGTACGCGGAGTGGATGCGCGAGGTGCTGGATGCGAGCCCGGAGTTCGCCAACGCCGCCGGCGCCGACGGCTTCGTGCCGCGGCCCGCCGCGCGGCCGGTGACCAAGTTCGAGCGGCGCGGCGCCCGCCTCGGCCAGGCGGCGCGCGACCTCGAGTACCGCCGCCGCTGACTCAGCCGAGGCGGAACGCGCCCTTGAGCCCGTCGATCACGAACTGCACGGCGAGCGCGGCCAGCACCACGCCCGCGACCCGCGAGACGACGTTGGCGCCGGTCACGCCGAGCACGCGCATCACGAGCGGTGCCGCCAGCATGGCGGCGAGCGCGAGCGCCACGACCGCCGCGATCACGGCGATCAGGCCCGCGTAGAGCAGCGCGTCGGCACGCGCCGAGCCGAAGGTCAGCAGCACCGTCGCGATCGCTCCCGGGCCCGAGATCAGCGGGAAGGCCAGCGGGAACACCGAGATGTCGGCGCGGCGGCGGGTCTCCGCCTTCTCCTCGGGCGTCGTCTTCTCCTCGCGCGCGAACACCATGTCGAGCGCGATCAGGAACAGCATCAGGCCGCCGCCGATGCGGAACGCCTCGATCGTGATCCCCATGACGCCGATGAACCAGCCGCCGCCGAGCGCGAAGGCGACGAAGATCGCGAGCGCGATCGCGCTCGACTTGAGCGCCATGCGGCGTCGGTAGCCGGGGCTGCCGCCCTCGGTCATGGTCGCGAAGATCGGCGCCATCGACGGCGGGTCGACCACCACGAACAGCACCACGAAGAAGCGCACGAGCTCGTCGAGCATGGCCCCACCTGCCGCAGCGGCGAGCATAGCAGCCGGCCGTGCTCAGTCGTCGGGCGCCTGCGCGGGCACGCCCTCGGCGAGCAGCACGTAGCCGCGCGTGACGACCACCGGCACGCGCGCGAGCGCGGCGCCGGCGCAGGGCCCGGCGACGCACCGGCCGGTCGCGATCTCGAACAGCGCGCCGTGCGAGCAGCACAGGATCAGGCTGCGGTCCACCGTCAGGAAGTCGTGCGGCCTGAGGTTCAGCGGGTGGCCGGCGTGCGGGCAGCGGTTCACGTAGGCGTGCACCTCGGCGCCGCGACGCACCACGAGCCCCGACAGCGGCCAGTCGCCGCCGCCGACGCGGAAGGCGCGCGAGCCCGGGTCGTCGAGCTCGCCGAGCGCGCACAGCACGCGCGCGAGGTCGAGTTCCGGTTCGCCGTCAGCGCCGCCCATCGAGCGCCTGGATGCGGGCCCGCTGCAGCCAGACCATCGCGAGGCCCGGCAGGCCGAGCGCGAAGGCGACCACGTAGTACATCGGCCAGCCGGCGTGGTCCGCGACCCAGCCCGCCGGGTAGCCGAGCCCGTAGCGCGGCAGCTGCGACAGCGCCGTCAGCAGCGCGTACTGGAACGCGCTGAAGCGCGCGTCGCACAGCGCCATCATCAGCGCCACCACCGCGACGTTGCCCATCGCGTGCGTCAGGTGCTCGATGATCGCCGCCGCGATCATCACCGGGTAGTTCTTGCCGGCGAGCGCCAGCGCGTAGTACGCGAGGTTCGAGAGCGCCTGCATGACGCCGAACAGCAGCATCGCGCGCAGCAACCCGAGGCGCACCATCCACACGCCCGCGAGCACCGAGCCCGCGACCGAGGCCGCGAGCCAGACGATCTTCACGACCACCGCGATCTCGGTGTTCGTGAACCCGAGGTCCTTGACGAACGGCGTGAAGAGCTTCAGCGAGAACGCATCGCCGAGCTTGAAGATCATCACGAGCGCCAGCAGCGCGCGGCCGGTGGCGCTGTCGAGCAGCTGGCGCAGCGGCACGAGCACCGCCTCGCGCAGCGTCGCCGGCGGCGCCCCGTGGCGTTCGGGCTCGGGGGCCCGGAGCGTGGCGATCGCGAACAGCGCCATGACGCAGGCCACGACGATCCACGAGCCGTGCCAGCCGATCGCATCCGCGAGCAGCATCGTGGCGGCGAGCGCGAGGTAGGTGGCCGCGCGGTAGCCGACGGTGCTGGCCGTGACGGCGAAGCCGCGCTCCGCGGGCGCGACGACGTCGGCCCGGTAGGCGTCGATGACGATGTCCTGCGTCGCCGACAGGAACACGACGAGGAGCGCGCACGCGGTCACGCTCGCGAGCGAGGTGGCCGGGTCCTGCAACGCGAACAGGCCGATCGCCGCGGCCAGCAGCAGCTGCGCCAGCAGGATCCAGCCGCGGCGCCGGCCGAGCCACGGCGGCGCGTAGCGGTCGAGCAGCGGCGCCCACAGCGGCTTCAGCAGGTACGGGATCGCCACGTAGGTGATCAGGCCGATCTGCGTGTTGGTGACGTGGGCGTCCTTGAGCCACGCCTGCAGCGCGCTCTCCGACAGCTGGTTGGGGTAGCCGGAGGCCGCGCCGAAGGCAAGCAGCACGAGCATCTTCGGGCTCGCGAGCACCGCCCGCAGCGACGGCTTGGGCGCCGGCGCGGCGGCCGGCTCAGAGCTCATGGTCGTAGTCGAGCACCAGCGGCGCGTGGTCCGAGAAGCGCGTCTTCTTCCAGATGTGGGCGGCGCGCACGCGCTCGGCGAAGCCGGGGCTCACGACGTGGTAGTCGATGCGCCAGCCGACGTTCTTGGCCCACGCCTGGCCGCGGTTCGACCACCAGGTGTACTGCTCCGGCCGCGGGTCCACCGCGCGAAACGCGTCGACCCAGCGGCGCGCGCCGAACAGCTCGTCGAGCCAGGCGCGCTCCTCGGGCAGGAAGCCGGAGTTCTTCTGGTTGGAGCGCCAGTTCTTGAGGTCGATCTCCTTGTGGGCGATGTTCCAGTCGCCGCACAGCACCACGTGCCGGCGGCTGCGGCGCAGGCGCTCGAGGTGCGGCACGAACGCGTCCAGGAAGCGGAACTTCGCGCGCTGGCGCTCCTCGCTGGAGGAGCCGGACGGCAGGTACAGCGACACCACCGAGAGCTTGCCGAAGCGCGCCTCGAGGTAGCGGCCCTCGCGGTCGAACTCCGCCGAGCCGAAGCCGCGCAGCACCCGGTCGGGCGGGCGCCGCGAGTAGATCGCCACGCCGCTGTAGCCGCGCTTCTCGGCGTGCAGCCACTCGGCGTGGTAGCCGCGCGGCCGGAACAGCTCCGGCTCCAGGTCCGCGTCGCTGCAGCGCGTCTCCTGCAGGCACACGACGTCCAGGTCCTGGCGCGGCAGCCAGTCGTAGAATCCCTTGCGCGCGGCCGAGCGGATGCCGTTGCAGTTGAGTGTCGCGATGCGCATCGGCCGATCATAGCAAGCGCCCCGGCCGGCTTGTCCGCGCCCCGCCTTTCGGCGGACACTAGCGCCCCCATGCAGCCCTTCCAGCGCGAATTCCTCGAGCTCGTGCTCCGCCTCGGCGTGCTGCGCTTCGGGCGCTTCACGCTCAAGTCCGGACGCGAGAGCCCCTACTTCTTCAATGCCGGGCTGTTCGACACCGGCGCCGCGATCGCCGGCCTCGGCCGCGCCTACGCCGCCGCGCTCGCGGCGTCGGGCCTCGGCTACGACCTCCTGTTCGGGCCGGCCTACAAGGGCATCCCGCTCGTGACCGCGACCGCGGCGGCGCTCGCCGAGCACCACGGCCGCGACGCGCCCTACGCGTTCAACCGCAAGGAGGCGAAGGACCACGGCGAGGGCGGGCGCATCGTCGGCCGGGCGCTGGCCGGGCGCGTGCTGATCGTCGACGACGTGATCACCGCCGGCACCGCGATCCGCGAGTCGATCGACCTGATCCGCGGCAGCGGCGCGACGCCGGCCGGGGTGCTGCTCGCGCTCGACCGCGAGGAGCGCGGCCGCGACTCGGCGCGCTCGGCAGTGCAGGAGGTGCGCGCCGAGTTCAACCTGCCGGTGGTCTCGATCCTGACGCTGACGGACCTGGTCGCCGGCCTCGAGGCGGGCGTCGGCGGGCTGCCGGCCAGCGCGCTCGCCGACCTCAAGGCCTACCGGGCCCGGTACGGCGCCTGAGGCGCGCCCGGGCGGGAAGCGTGACGCAACTCTCGAAGGACCGCCCCCGGGGGTGCACAATCGGCGCCGTTCCCGGCAGACTCAGCGACGCATGAGCCCCCGATCGCGCCTTCCCGCCCTGCTGAGCCTCGCGAGCCTGGTCGCCTGCGTCGCCGCGGCCGGGGCCGCCACGACCCCGCAGCCGCGCGAGGGCAAGCACGCGCCGGTCTACAAGTGGGTCGACGAGAAGGGCGTCGTCCACTACGGCGACGCGGTGCCGCCGCAATACGCCGACCAGGACAAGACGATCCTGAACTCGCAGGGCGTGCCGGTCGGCTCGATCCCCGGGCGGCGCACGCCCGAGCAGGCGGCCGCCGAGGCGGCGCAGCGCAAGGCCGAGGAGCACGCCCGCGACCAGGCGGTGCTCAACCGCCAGCGCGACACGAACCTGCTGGCGACCTACCTGTCGGTCGAGGAGATCGAGTCGCTGCGCGACCGGCGCGCCGAGATCCTCGACGCCCAGGCGCGCGTCACGAGCCAGTACCTCGAGCAGCTGCGCAGCCACCAGAAGGCGCTCGAGCAGCAGGCCAGCCGCTACCGCCCGTACAACACCGCGCCGAACGCCGCGCAGATGCCGGAGCGGCTCGCGGAGGACCTGGTCCACACCGCGACCGACATCGGCACGCAGCAGCGCAACCTCGAGGTCAAGCGCCAGGAGCTCGAGAAGCTCAAGGCGCAATTCGCCAGTGACATCGCCCGCTTCAAGGAACTGAAGCGGATCCAGACCGAGTACAACGCGGGCGGCACGACGCCGCGCAACAACTAGCGCCGGCGCGGCTCAGCCGCGCCCGGAGCTGCCGAAGCCCCCGGCGCCGCGGGCGCTCTCGCTGAACGCCTCCACGACCTCGAGCCGGACCTGCACGACCGGCACGACGACGAGCTGTGCGATGCGCTCGCCCGGCGCGATCGTGAACGCGGCGCTACCGCGGTTCCACATCGAGGCCATCACCTGGCCCTGGTAGTCGGAGTCGATCAGCCCGACGAGGTTGCCGAGCACGATGCCGTGCTTGTGGCCGAGGCCCGAGCGCGGCAGCAGCACCGCGGCGAGCCCCGGGTCGTCGAGGTGGATCGCAAGCCCGGTCGGCACCAGCTCGGCGCCGCCAGGCTCGAGCGTCAGCGGCGCCGCGAGGCAGGCGCGCAGGTCGAGCCCGGCGGAGCCCTCGGTGGCGTAGGCGGGCAGCGGCCACTCGCGCCCGAGCCGGGGATCCAGCACCTTGACCTGCAGGGCGCGCACGCTCAGACGGTCACGGGCGCGAGCTTGGGGAGCGGCCGGCGCGCCTCGCCGAATCGCTCGGCCACCAGCGCGACGAACTCCGCGGCCAGCGCCGCCTTCGACTTGAGCGCGAGCTCCCGCCGCCCGCCCGGCCACAGCACCAGCAGCGCATTGTCGTCGCGGTCGAAGGCGCGGTCGGCGCCGACCTCGTTGGCGGCGATCAGGTCGA
>JAFEDP010000086.1 GCA_018241545.1 Pseudomonadota bacterium | reverse complement strand
TGCGCAGCCCGTCACGTTTTGCGGGCGGGGGGTGCCGCGCGGGCGCGCCGGCCGGGGCGCTCCCCGTCCGCCGCAGGCGCCCGCCCCCAGGCACGCGACGGTTGCCGCCCGACGGCGGGCGCCGCTGGCAGTCGGATCGCCTGCCGCAGGCGCGAGCGACGGCGCGAACGGATGTCGATTCGCCTAGGCAAATCCCTCAGCGGGTCAGCCGCTTGGCGGACGTGCCTTCGTCATTTATGGTGGGTGCGTCGCGACGACCGCCGAACACGGCGCCAGCTGCCAGCGCACATGATGCCCCCTGCACCGCGAATCCGGGGATCCGACCGCCCGCTCGTCCGGGCGCGCCGATGACGCCGGCGTCCGACCTCGCGCCCGCGCAGCGCGCCGCCATCCTGCGGGCGGCCGCGAGTCTCGGCGTGCTCGGCAACGGCGCCACGAGCGGGCCGCGCCTGCTGAGCGTGCTGTGCGATCCGACCGCGAGCGCGCGCACCGTGGCGCAGCTGCTCGACCGCGAGCCGGCGCTCAGCGCCCGCGTGCTGCGCGTCGCCAACTCCGCGTTCTACGGGCGCTCGCGCACGGTCAGCAGCATCGACAAGGCGATCGTGCTGCTCGGACTCGACTCGATCCGCGGCATCGCGGCCGCCGCCTGCCTCGAGCGGCTGACGACGGGTCCGGGCGCGGTCACGAGCGTCTCGCTGCCGGCCATCGTCGCGCACAGCATCGCGACGGCGGCCGCCGCCGACGAGCTCGCCCGGCGCCTGCGCGTGGGCGGCGCGGCCGACGCGTTCCTGACCGGGCTGCTGCATAACCTCGGCGTCTTCATGCAGCTGCGGCTCGATCCGGCGCGCATGCAGCAGGTGGCCGAGGCCCTCGCCGAGGCGCCGGAGGCCGACATCCGCGCCGTCGAGGCGGCCGGCGGCGTCGTCGGCCACGAGCAGTGCTTCGAGGTGCTCGCCGAGGAGTGGAACTTCCCGGAGCCGATGGCCGCCGCCGCCGGCCACCACCACCGGCCGCTGCAGGCGCCCGCGCCGCACCAGCCATTCACCGCGATCATCAGCCTCGCGGCGAACCTCGCGTGGCGCAGCGGCCACCACCACCCGCTCGAGCCCGGCGGCGGAGTCGCGGCGCGGGACGCCGCGGCCCTGCTGGCCATCGAGGCGGCGGTCCTCGAGGAGATCGGCGGACTGCTGCCGACCCGCGTCGCGGAGTTCAGGAGCGCGCTCAGCGCGGCGTGACGGCCTGATCCGCGGCGGTGCCGGACCCGGGTGCTGGTGGGTTCCGACTGTGCGTTCTCAATGGAAGAGGCCGACACCATGGACCGGTACTCACGACGACAGTGCTCGCGTTTCGTGATGCTAGTGGCGCTCGCCGCGCCGGCGATGCAGCCCGCGACGATCGCATGCGCGTCCTCGCCATCGCCATCGCTGGCGGTCGGCGTGACGGCCCCGGACTTTGCCGCCCGCAACGCCGTCAGCGGCGAGAAATTCCGCCTCAGCGCCCTGCAGGGCAAGGTCGTGGTGCTGACCTTCTGGGCCACCTGGTGCGAGCCGTGCCGCAAGGAACTGCCGATCCTCGAGCAGTTCCAGCGGCAGGCGGGCGCGGGTCGGGTCGTGGTGCTCGCCGTCAACTTCCATGAGCCGCCGGAGTCCTACTCCGCGCTCAAGCGGATCGCCCGGGACTGGCGCCTGACGCTGGTCGACGACTGGAGCGGCCACATCACGTCGATCTACCGGGTGGAGTCCATCCCCCGGGTGTTCGTCATCGGCCGGGACGGCCGCATCTTCGCCACCCACACCGGCTACGGCGGCGGCAGTGCGGACCGGCTGGCCGAGGAGATCAATGCCGCTTACAACGCGGGCGCTCCGAACGCGCCCGATGCCACGCGAGAGGATCCCGCACAACATTGATCGCACGCCCGCCGTCACGTTCGGCACCAGGTGGGGTTCTGGCGCCGTCGTCCGCGGCGGCGGCCGACAGCCTTTGCGGCGTGGGTCCCCTCAGCGCACGCGGCGTGCCCGTGGGTTGGCAGTGCCTCTCGCACGGCGGACAACCGGACCGAGCAGCACCTCGCGCAGCACGCGGGCATGGTTGTACTGCGGGTCGCGCGCCGCGTACACGAGCGTCAACGGCCCCGGGCGCACGAGCGCCCGCAGTGCCGCGAGCACCGGCGCCTTCAGACGGAGTTCCGCGCGGTAGCGGCGTCGGAACTCGACCCAGCGCGCGGGATCGTGGCCGAACCACTGGCGGAGCGCCGGGGTCGGAGCGGCGTCCTTCATCCAGGCCGTGAGCCGGGCGTCCGCCTTTCGCAGCCCGCGCGGCCACAGGCGATCGACGAGCACGCGCGCGCCGTCGCCGGGATCCGGCGCCTCGTACGCACGCTTCAGTCGCAAACGATTGGCTGCAATCGGCATGGTCGCGGATGCCGATCATAGCGCCGCACCTCGTGTTGTGGAGGTTAAGTGCAGCCATGCACCGCGCGCCGGCGCGAAGCACCGCGACTCGCGGCGCGCTCCGGGAACGCGGTCCGGAGCGCGCGGGCACGCTGCGCGACCCGTGATAGATTGGCGTTGCGCGCCGCCGGACTCGGCCTCCCGCGAGACCGTGTCCGGCGCCGATCGCACCTCGCCGGCCGAGTGGCCGAATGGCCGAGTCGGTCGACAACCGAGGAGCCCGCGATGACCGTCACGATCACCGCCTTCGAGCGCTCGCCGGACGGCGGCAGGGGACTCGCGCGCGACACGCGCGTGCGCTGGGCGCTCGAGGAGGTCGGCTGCCCCTACGAGGTCCGGCCGCTCTCCTTCGGCGCGATGAAGGAGCCCGCGCACCTCGCGCGGCATCCCTTCGGCCAGATCCCGACCTACGAGGACGGCGAGCTGGTCCTGTTCGAGACCGGCGCGATCGTGCTGCACATCGCCGAGCGCCACGCGGGCCTGCTGCCCGCCGATGCCAATGGTCGCGCCCGCGCCATCAGCTGGATGTTCGCCGCGCTCAACACCGTGGAGCCGCCGATCCTCGAGCTCGTGACCGCGCGGTTCCAGGAGCGCGACCGGCCCTGGACGGAGGAGCGCCTGCCGCTCGTCCGGGATCGCATACGCGAGCGGCTCGCGCCGCTCGCGGCGCGCCTGGGTGCCGCCGACTGGCTCGACGGTACGTTCAGCGCCGGCGACCTCCTGATGGTGTCGGTGCTGCTGAGGCTGCGGCCGTCGGGACTCCTGGACGAGTACCCGGGCCTCGCTGCCTACGTCGCCCGCGGCGAGGCGCGCCCGGCCTATCGACGGGCCTTCGACGCGCAGCGGGCGGCGTTCCTCGCCGCCGCGCCGCCCGCGACCTGATCGAGGTCGACGGGGCTCATCCGCGCGTGTCCACGGGCGGACGTCCCGGGCGCCGCTATTCCCGGCCCGAGTGGCAGGTACCGCACGTCTCGATCTGGTGCACCCGGTCGATCCGGTGTGTCCGCGCATCGAACGGTCCGGCGAGTTCGCCGTGGCAGGTCGCGCAGTCCCGGCGCTCTTCCTGCACGGCGAGGTGCACGCGCTCGAAGTGCCAGTAGCCCGGTCGCTGCGTTGCCGTGAGGCGCGCCAGGTCGTGGCACTGCGTGCAGGGCGCGGCGGGCTCCCGTTCCGCGTCCGCGCGCGGCGCGGCGGCGGTGGCTGCGGGCGGCGGCCGATCGCGCCGCGCGAGCCGGCGGAGGATCGACTGAGCGGCGACGCGACCGGTCAGCACCGAGGGCCCGAGGAACGTGCCCTCGAGCGCGGCCTCGCCGTTGATGCCGGCGAGGCCGGCCGCCTCCCCGGCGGCGTAGAGGCCGGCGATCGGGCGGCCGCGACCGTCGAGCGCCCGCGCGTCCAGGTCGATGACGATGCCACCCATGCTCTTGCGCGTGAGCGGGTAGAAGCGCACGGCGTAGTACGGCGGCTGGTCGATGGGTGCGGCCGCCGCCGGATCGGTGCGGGTGAAGCGGTGGAAGTCGGCATCCTCGCCCGCCCGGACGGACGCGTTGTAGGCCGCGAGGGTCGCCTCGAGCGTGGCGGCCGGGAGCCCGGTCCGCTCGGCGAGCTCGGCGATCGTCGTGGCGCGCGTCACGAGCGACGGATCACCGAAGATCCGCTGCTCGATGGTCCGGGGCGTCCAGCCGGTGCCGGACACCCAGAACCGACCGCGTCCCGCCTCGTCGAAGATCGCCCAGTAGGTCGCGGGCGACTGCGCGAGCACGGCCGCGAGCGTGACGGGGCTCGACTCGTCCTCGTTGACGAACCGCCGCCCCTGGGCGTTGACCCAGACGGAGCCCGCGACGCTGGCGTTGAGCCCCCGCTCCGAGCCCGGGTAGCGCGGATCGGGAAGTCCGCGCTGGTAGTTCCACTGGTGATCGAGGTGCCGGATCGCCGCGCCCGCCGCCCGCGCGAGCTCGAGTCCCGAGCCGAGCGAGTTGAGTCCTGAACCGACCAGCAGGCGCTGCGGCGCCGGCGACCCCTTCGGCCAGTTCGCACGGACGAGCGCCAGGTTGCTCTGAAAGCCGCCGGTCGCGATCACGACCGCGCGCGACTCGTAGCGGCGCTCTTCGCCCGTGCGCGTGCTGCGCGCCACGAGGCCGGTGACGCGACCCCGCGCCGTCACGAGCCGCGTCGCCGCCTCGTTCCAGTGGAAGCGGACGTTGGGGAGCGCCAGGCAGGCACGGTAGACCGGCGCGACGAGGCCGAGGCCGCGGCCGCGGGTCTCGTGGGCGCGCGGCACGCGGCTGCCGGGGTAGCGGCGCAGGTCCGTGAACTCGACGCCGAGGCTCGTGAGCCAGTCGTACAGGTCGCCGCGCGAGTGCTCCACGTAGCGGCGCACCCAGGCGGTGTCGTTGTCGTGCCCCCAGCGGATAAAGTCCTCGAAGGCGAGCTGCGGGCTGTCGGCGATGCCCCGCGCGCGCTGCAGCGGCGTGTCGACCATCGTCACGTCCGCGGCCGACATGACGGCGTGGCCGCCGAACACCGAGGACATCTCGACGACGTCGACGCGTGCTCCCGCCCGCCCGGCCTCGAGCGCGGCCGAGAGGCCGGCGAGTCCCGCGCCGATGACGACGACGTCGGCGGGCGTACCCGCACGCGGCTCCGGGGCGTTCTCGGCCACGGCCGGCGCGTCCACGGCAACGGCGAGCAGGCACAGCATCAAGCCGAGCGGGCGGTGAAACATGGGCGGGTACCGGTTCCGACGGCCCCGTCGCGGGCCGCTCGGGCGCAAGGCGTGCCGCCGCTCGGGAGGCGCGCCGGCCCGTGGACACAGGATACGGCCTTCTCCCGTCGCGCGTCCCGGCCGTCGGCGGCTGATGCGCCCCGGCCAACCGGTGCTGCGCAGCGCTCCGGTGACTATCCGCCGCTCAACCGTTCCCGGCGCTGACGCCGCGCGCCCGGGTGGGGAGGCCCTCGCCCGTCGCACCGCCGGTGCCGCGATCCTCCGACCGAGCGGATCGCGTCGCCGATGCGCGTGCCCGGGTCAGTGCGGTCCGCGCCTCGGGAGCGACGCTGGACGTGCGGGCGCCCGCGACCGCGGGGGCCGCGGTTAGGCGCGGCCGTTCGAGTGCGCGCTCGGGTGGGGCCTCGGCGAGGCGACGCTCATTCCCCGACCACGCGGGGGCATCCTCGGCGATGACCTGGTAGCGCGCCATCATGGTGTCGAGGTGCGAGGCCTGCTCGCTCAGCGCCTGCGCCGCCGCCGCCGCCTGCTCGACCAGCGCGGCATTCTGCTGCGTGACGGTGTCCATCTGCATCACCGACTGGTTCACCTGGTCGATGCCGGACGCCTGCTCGCGGCTGGCCGCTGCGATCTCCGAGACGATGTTGGTGAGTCGCTTCACCGCCGCGACGATCTCCTCGAGGGTCGCGCCGGACTGGTTGACGAGCCGCGAGCCCTGCTCGACCTTGCCGACGCTGTCCTCGATCAGCGCCTTGATCTCCTTGGCCGCCTCCGCGCTGCGCGAGGCGAGGCTGCGGACCTCGGAGGCCACCACCGCGAAGCCCCGCCCCTGCTCGCCGGCGCGTGCCGCCTCGACCGCCGCATTGAGCGCCAGCAGGTTGGTCTGGAAGGCGATCTCGTCGATGACGCCGATGATGTCGCCGATCTGCTGGCTCGAGGCGTTGATGGCCGCCATCGCGGTCACCGCCTCGGTGACGACCGCACCGCCCTTCTCCGCCTGGTCGCGCGCGGCGGCGGCGAGCTGGTTGGCCTGCGCGGCGTTGTCCGCGTTCTGCCGCACGGTCGAGGTCATCTGCTCCATGGACGAGGCTGCCATCTCGAGCGAGGCGGCCTGCTCCTCGGTGCGCTGGCTGAGGTTCAGGTTGCCGGCGGAGATCTCGTCGGCGGCGCGGAACACCTCCGTCACGGCGGCCTTGACGTCGCGTACCACGGCCGCATTGCCCTCCAGGATCGAGTTGATCCCGGTCGCGAGCGTGGCGAAGAAGCCGCTCGTGCCCTTGTCGCGGATGCGGCGGGTGAGGTCGCCGGTGCCCGCGGAGTCGACGACGAACTGCACCTCGCGCTCGGTCGCGAGCTCCTGGGTGCGGTCGACCCACTGCACCGCCGTGCCGAGCCGCTGGCCGCGGGCGTCGATCACGGGCGACGCAATGATCCGCAGCGACGCGCCGCCGAGCGTCATCTCGGCGGTATGCGTGCCCGCGAGGCCCGCCACCAGCCGCCGCTGGTGCTCCGGCGCCTTGTGGAACGCGTCGAAGTGAGCGCCGACGATCCGTTCCGGGTCGAACTGCGGCAGCTGCTCGCAGATCTGCGGCGCGTTGTCGCGGAACAGCCGGCGCGCCGACTCGTTCGCGTACACGATCCGCCCGTCCGCGTCCGCGACCATCATGTTCGCCGCGCAGTGGTCGAGCGCGCTGCGGATGCGGGTGTTCTCGGCCGCCGCCTGCGCCTCCCGCTCGAGCCGCTCCTTGAGCTCCGACTGCATCGCCGCCAGCGCCGCCACGATCTCGCCGGCCTCGTCGCCGGTCTCGGCCGCGAGCCGGGACGAATAGTCGCCGGCCGCGATGCGCTTGAACGCCGCCGCCGCGGCGCCGAGCTGGCGCACGATCTGGCCGCGCAGCCGCCAGCCGGCCAGGAGCGCCGCCAGCGTCATCAGCACCAGGGTGCCGAGGGTCAGCGCGATGGCAGTGAGGTTCGCGCGGACGCGGGCGGCGATGGCCGCATCGGCGGCCGCACAGGTGGCGTCGAACATGCGGAACGTGGCGTTGATCGTCGCGGTCCCCGCCTCGATGACCTCGCCCGCCCGGGCGGTCAGCGGGATCGCGAGCACCTGCGTCTCGATCATCTGGCGGAACTGGTGGATCCTGGCGCCGTAGTCCTTCTGCGCCTCGCGCACCCCGTCGAGCCGCCGGTCGCCGCCCGCCAGCGCCCGCGCCAGCCCGTTGTCGACGAGTTCCATGCGCACCGACACGTTCTCGGAGATCCGGGCGAGCGTCTCGCGCTCCACGCCCTCGAGCTTGCCCTGCTGCGCGGCGCCCGCGCCGCGCGCGCGCATCATCCCGACGCGGTTCGCGATCGGCAGCAGGTGGTAGCCGGCGGCATCCAGCAGGTAGACCGACTCGGCGCCGGGGTCGTTGGCGAAGCCCGCGCTGTTGGCGATCCGCTCCTCGAGCGCGAGCAGGTCTTCGATCAGCTGGTTGTGCCGGGCGAGGTTGTCGGCGACGGTGCTCGTCCGCCACGCGCCCTGGCGGTCGCGCCAGGCGTCGGCCGCGGCGCTGACGCGCCCCTGCGTGCCGAAGGCGCCCTGCAGGCGGTGGTCGATCGTGGCGAGGCGCTCGAGGGCGCGGGCCGCGGTGACGTCGACCGACTCGATGCGCGAGGCGACGGTCGCGTCGCCGCTCAGCGCCAGCGTCGTGAGTCCGCGGTGTAGCGCGAGCGGCTCGATGAGGTCGCGAACCGCGCGGACGTACTCGATTCCGTTGCGCTCGCGGATTGCGGTACGGATCTCCTGCTGCCAGCCGGCGACCTTGACGGTCGTCAGGAAGACGAGCGGCGCCAGCAGGAACAGCGCGACGAGCAGCAGCTTGGCGCCGAGCGAGCGAATGTGTGCCACGACCGCCTCGACGGGTGGAGTACGGTTACGCCGCGTATCGGCGAGGCAGCGGGCTTCTGAAGATGTGGAGCGCGCGCGGGTCGCCGCAGCGCCGCGCCTCTAGGTCGAATTGCGGTATCTGCATAGTCGCTGCCGGACCGCATCGCCCGCGAGCGGCTGATCCATGACGATGACGCAGGCTGGTCGTCGCGTTGGCAGTGAGATTGATTCGCGTCGCCGCGCCGGCATTGCCCTCTCGTGGAGCCACCGCGGACGGCGGCGGCCTTCGATCGCGAGCTCGCATCAAGCCGCTCGCAGACCGAAGTACGAGCGTGGCGACAGCTCGCGGTGTCCGGAATGGCCTGCTGCGGCGTGACATGCAGCCCATGCAGGTCGTGCCAGCGAGGCGCGCTCTCAGGACGATCGGGCGCCCGCGTCGGCCTTCGCACGGGCGTCATCCGACCGCGGCGCATCGCCGCGACACTTACGGCGGCATCAGCGGCGGCACGCCTCCGCTGCACAACGAGCCCGGTACGCGTGACCGCGAAAGTCGCGCGTCGGCGTTTCGAGACATCGCACGCCGCTCGCGGGAGGTGCTACCGTGCCGGCCGAGATCGCGCACACCAACGACCTGCGAGGTGCCCATGGCCCGGTGGCCTGCCGTCCTGCTGGGACTACTGCTCGTATCGGGGAACGCCGTCGCGGGCGGCCCGCTCGGCATCGACCACGAGTGGACGCTCGATCAACACGGCATCTGGGCGCGGCGCTACCAGACCGCGCTCGAGTTCGGCGCGGTCGTCGTCGAGGCCGGCGGAGCCTTGTGGCTCGGCAACGACGATGCCCTCGGCCATACCTTCTGGCAGAGCATCGACGCGTCGGTCATGACCGGCATCGCGACCGAGGCGCTCAAGTACTCCTTCAGCCGCGCGCGGCCCGACCAGAACCAGGGACCGAATGCCTGGTTCCGCGGGCGCTGCTGCGAGAGCTTCCCCAGCGGCGAGGTGGGGCTGCAGGCCAGCGTCGTGATGCCGCTGATCCTGCGCTACCAGCAGGAGCACCCGTGGGTCTGGTCGCTCGAGCTCCTGCCGCTCTACGACTCCGTGGCGCGGATGAAGTCGCAGGCGCACTGGCAGACGGACGTGATCACCGCCTGGGCGATGGGCTCGGCGTTCGGCTACTGGGCCTCGACGTTCCACACGCCGGTGAGCGTCCAGGTCCTGCCGCACGGGCTCACGGTCGGGATCTCGCGTCGCTTCTGAGGAGCGCGCGGGCCGCGCCCGGCGAGCGCCGCGCCGAGCGCGCTCTCCCCGACCGCGGTCTTCCAGTGGGTCGGCGACAGGCCCTTCGACAGGATCTCGACCGAGCGCCCCGCCGAGGCGAGCGCCGTGTCGTACTCGCCGCGCGCGACCTCGAGGATCGCGAGGTGCACGAGGCTCGTGCCGACGTCGGGATGGTCGGGGCCCAGCAGGCGCCGGCGCATCGCGAGCGCCTCGTCGAGGTCGCGCTGCGCCTCCGCGTACTGGCCGGCCACGGTCAGCCAGAAGCCGATGCGGTTGAGGATGCGCGCCACCTCCGGGTGGTCGCCCGGGAACAGCTTGCGGTAGATCGCGAGCGCCTCGCGCTCGGTGGCGAGCGCGCCGCGCACGTCGCCCTTGTCGTGCTCGACGAAGGCGAGGTTGTTGAGCGTCACCGCGACGTCCGGGTGCACCTCGCCGAGCAGCTCGCGCCGCATCGCGAGCGCCTCGCGGTAGGTGGCCTCGGCGCGCACCAGGTCGCCCTTGTCCTGCAGCATCACCGCGAGGTTGTTGAGCCCGGCGGCGAGCTCCGGGTGCTTGTCGCCGAGCAGCCGGCGCTTCATCGCGATCGACTCGACGAACAGCTGCTCCGCCTCCGCGTAGTCGCCGTGCTCGCCGAGCAGCATCGCGAGGTCGTTGATGGCCTCGGCGACCTCCGGGTGCGGCTCGGAGCCCCACAGGCGGCGCTCGAGCGCGAGCGCGTTGCGCATCACCGGGATCGCGTCGTTGAGCTGCCCCTCCTCGTCCATGACCCGCGCCAGCGCCTTCTGCGTGCGCGCCTGCTCGGCGCTGGCGCGCCCGTCGACGACGCGCTCGAGCTCGAGCGCCTCGCGCAGGCTGCGGTCGGCGCCGGCGTAGTCGCCCTTGGCCTCCAGCAGCTCGCCGAGGCCCTGCAGCGCGTGCGCGCGCTCGGCGCGCGCCTGCGGATCGTCCGGCTGCGCCGCATGGATCGCGATCGCGTCGC
Organism: Pseudomonadota bacterium; assembly: GCA_018241545.1. Lineage (GTDB taxonomy): Bacteria > Pseudomonadota > Gammaproteobacteria > Steroidobacterales > Steroidobacteraceae > CAIKZZ01. The sequence continues at coordinate 29 of JAFEDP010000086.1, read as the reverse complement.
GGAACGAGCGCTCGCCGGCATCGTAGTCG
>JAFEDP010000085.1 GCA_018241545.1 Pseudomonadota bacterium | reverse complement strand
GAAGCGTGGGTGCGAGACCTTGAGGCTCGCCTGCTGGATCTGCCGCGCCAGGCGCACGACCGACGCCGGGGTCGCCGCCTCGGCCACGATGCGCCGCGCCCGCGCCGCGGACCCGGGCGGCCGCACCGGCCCGCGCCGAAGCAGCAGCGTGTCGGCGGCGAGGCCGGCGAGTTCGCGCGCGAGCCGGCGCGTCGTCGCCGGATGCCACAGCTCGCGGATCAGCCGTTCCGGGTCGCCTGCCATCGTGTCCTCGCTGCCGGCCTGATCCGCCGCGGATCGCCTGTCCATGCCGGCGCCGTGGGGTCTCGCCCGCGGCACGCGGCAGCGCATGGTCGCAAGCGGACACCGCGCGGGAAAGGGGCGGCCTCGATGCGTACGCGCTGCGCTGCAACACGGCAACGGCCCATCCGGGCCCGTCGCGCGCTGCGTGGGAGTCATTCGCATCCGCGCGCCATTCGCGCGCGCCGCGATGAGCCCGCGGGCATCCGCGTCGTGACCTCGACTGCGGCGCATGAGATAAGGCGGGCGACCGCCTGTGCGGTGATTACGGCCACGGACTTGCTGCATGACCCCGACCCCGCGCGTCGCGCTCCGCCTCGAGGACGGCATCGCCCTCGTCACCCTCGACAGCCCGCCGGTGAACGCCATGAGCGACGCGCTGCGCCGCGACCTCGAGGCGGTGCTCGCCGGCCTCGAGTCGCAGCCGCCGCGCGCCGCCGTGATCACCGGCACCGGGCCGTACTTCCAGGCCGGCGGCGACATGAACCACTTCCTCGAGATCCGCTCGCGGGAGGATGCCGAGCGCTTCGTCGCCTCGGCGCAGCAGCTCATGGACCGGATCGCGGCGCTGCCGTTCCCGACCATTGCGGCGATGAACGGCTACGCGCTCGGCGGAGGCCTCGAGATCGCGCTGGCCTGCGACCTGCGGGTCGCCGCGCAGGGTGCGCGGCTCGGCCTGCCGGAGGTCCGCTTCGGGCTCCTGGCCGGGGCGGGCGGCACCCAGCGCCTGGCGCGCCTCGTGGGTCCGGGTCGGGCGAAGCTCCTGATGTACACGGGCCGGCAGCTGAGCGCCGAGGAGGCGCTCGCGGTCGGCCTCGTCGAATCGGTGGTGGCGCCTGAGCGCCTGCTGCCCGAGTGCCTGGCGCTCGCCGCCGAGATCGCGGCCAACAGCCCCGTGGCGGTGCGCCACGTCAAGCGCTGCGTCGACGAGGGACTCGAGCTGCCGCTCGGGCAGGCGCTCGCGCTCGAGCGCCGGCTCTGGGCCGAGCTGATCCCGCACGGTGACTACCGCGAGGGCGTGCGCGCCTGGCTCGAGAAGCGCAAGCCCCGCTATCCGGACGCGCCGGTCGCCGCCGCCGCGCGCGACTGACCGCGCCCGTTCCCGCCCGAGGTCCGCGTGTCACTCCCGACCGAACCCGCGCTGCGTTCCCTGCCGCTCGACTTCTTCCTGGCGCGACATCGCGTGGAGCGCGGCGGGCAGGTCGCGATCGTCGACGGCGCGAACGGCGACTCCGTCACCTGGTCGAGCCTCGCCGACCGCGTGGCGAGCATCGCGGGCTGGCTCGCGCGCGCGGGCATCGGCTGCGGCGAGCGCGTCGCGTGCCTGACGCCGAACAGCAAGAGCGCCGTGGAGTTCTACCTCGCGCTCGCGCGCTGCGGGGCGGTGGCGGTGCCGCTCAACCTGCGCCTCAGCGCGCAGGAGCTGCGGTTCATCCTCGCGGATTCCGGCGCCAGGGCGCTGTTCGCGACCGCGCCGCTGGTCGAGCTCGCCGAGGCGGCGGCCGCGGGCGTCGCCACGGTGGGCGTGCGGATCCTGGACGGCGCGGCCCGGGCGGGCTGGCATCCGTACGCGGACCTCGCGGGCGAGGAGTCCCCGGCGCCCGGGCGCGACGAGCAGGTGACGGGCGAGAGCCTGCACATGCTGCTGTACACGAGCGGCACGACCGGCGAGCCCAAGGGCTGCATGATCCGCCAGCGCTGCTGGGCGACCTACGCCGCGCACATGGCCGGCGTCTTCGGCCTCGGCCCCGGCGACGTGTACCTGGCATCCCTGCCGCTCTTCCATGTCGCGGGCTTCGGCACCGCCGTCTCGACCCTGATGCTCGGCGGCACCGTCGTGACCGCGCCGCAGCCGAGGCCCGACCTGCTCTACGGCCTGATCGCGCGCCACCGCGTCTCGGTCATGTTCCTCGTGCCCGGCGTGTCGGCGGCCTTCGTGCAGGACGCCTCGCGCACGCGGACCGACACCTCCTCCCTGCGGCTCTTCATCAGCGGCGCGGGCCTCGAGCGGCCGGACGTCATCGAGATCGTCGAGCGCGAGCTCGGCGCGCGCTACTACGGCATCTACGGCCAGACCGAGTCCGGCGGCAAGGTCACCTACGCCTCCGCGGCGCAGATCCGCCAGGATCCCGCGACCTACGGCCACGTGCTGCCGTTCTTCGACTTCCGGATCCTCGATGACGACGGGCGCGAGCTCCCGCCGGGCGAGGTCGGCGAGCTGTGCCTGCGCGGCGAGTCGGTGATGGCGGGCTACTGGAACCGCCCGGAGGCGACGGCCGACACGCTGCGCGGCGGCTGGCACCACACCGGCGACCTGTTCGTCGCGCTGGCGAACGGCGAGCTCCGGATGGTCGATCGCAAGAAGTACCTGATCAAGAGCGGCGGCGAGAACGTCTACCCGCAGGAGGTCGAGGTGGTGCTGCTGCGCCACCCGGCGGTCGCCGATGCCGCCGTCATCGGCGTGCCGGACCCGCGCTGGGGCGAGGCGGTCAAGGCCTTCGTCGTGCTCAGGAGCGGCGCGAGCGCCTCGCGCCGGGAGCTCGCCGACTTCGTCGGCGAGCACATCGCCGGCTACAAGAAGCCGCGCTATGTCGCCTTCGTCACGGCCATCCCGCGCAACGTCTCGGGCAAGGTCCTGAAGAACGAGCTCGCCGCGCTCGCAACCACCGCCGACCAGGCCACCTGACGGCGCGCGGGCGGCGACCGCCCGGGCCGCGGCCGGCCGCCCGCCGCCCGCCGGCCCGGCCGGGTCCGCACATATCCCGATTGTGTAGAGGTCCGCCACAGTTCAAGTTCGACAGCAGCCGCAGTCCCTCTCGGGCCAGCGGCCGAGGGGGGGCACGTGGCAACGCCGACCGGCCCGCAACTGTTCGAGGTCGTGGCACGACGCGACTTCTCGGACGTCACTTACCTGCTCGAAATCCACCACCCGCAGATGGCGAGGGCCGCGCGGGCGGGTCAGTTCGTGATCGTCATGGAGCACGAGCACGGCGAGCGGATCCCGCTCACGCTGGCCGACTTCGACCGCGAGCGCGGCACCGTCACGCTCGTCATCCAGGCGGTCGGCAAGACCACCCGCGAGATGCAGGCCCGCTGCCAGGTCGGCACGCGTCTGCACGCGCTGGTCGGGCCGATGGGGATGCCGAGCCACGTCGGCGAGGCGCGCAAGGTGCTGTGCGTCGGCGGCGGACTCGGCGTCGCGCCGGTCTATCCCCAGGCGCGCGCCTACAAGGAGCACGGCGCCTACGTGATCGGCGTGCTGGGCTTCCGCTCGCGCAGCCTCGTGTTCTGGGACGACAAGTTCCGCGCCGTGTGCGACGAGCTGATCCTGTGCACCGACGACGGCTCCGCCGGCCTCCATGGCCTCGTCACCGCCGGCATCGCCGACGCGGTCGGCCGCCATGCCGACATCGCCGAGTGCGTCGCGATCGGCCCGCCCGTCATGATGAAGGGCTGCGCCGAGGCAACGCGGGCCCATGGCATCCGCACCATCGTCAGCCTCAACCCGATCATGGTCGACGGCACCGGGATGTGCGGCGGCTGCCGAGTCAAGGTCGGCGACCGCATCAAGTTCGCCTGCGTCGACGGCCCGGACTTCGACGGCCACCAGGTCGACTTCGACGACCTGATGTTCCGGCTGAAGCGCTACGCCCAGAGCGAGCGCGAGGCCACGGCCCGGTTCCAGGAGTCCTGCCGGATGCGCGCGGCCGCCGGTCCCGACCCGGCCGTCGTGCCGGCGCAACCCTGAGCGGCACGACCATGGCGACCCGGAAGAAGAAGACCATCCGCACGATCCCGCAGGAGCGCACGCCGCCGCGCGAGCAGGAACCGCAGGTCCGCGCGCGCAACTTCGACGAGGTCAACTGCGGCTACCGCGAGGCGGACGCGCTGCGCGAGGCCGACCGCTGCCTGCTGTGCCCGGACGAGCCCTGCGTGCGCGGCTGCCCGGTGGGCATCGACATCCCGGGCTTCATCGAGAAGCTCGCCGCCCGCAACTTCCGTGGCGCCTACGACGTCATCACCGACACCAACCTGCTGCCGGCGGTGTGCGGGCGCGTCTGCCCGCAGGAGACGCAGTGCGAGGGCGTGTGCACCGTCGGCGCGTCGCTCGAGCCGGTCGCGATCGGCCGGCTCGAGCGCTTCGTCGGCGACCTCGCGATCCGCGAGGGCTGGGCCAACCTCCCGTACGTCGAGCCCAGCGGCTTTCGCATCGCGGTCGTCGGCTCCGGTCCCGCCGGCATGGCCTGCGCCGCCGACATGGCCAAGGCCGGCTGCGACGTCACCGTGTTCGAGGCCTTCCACCAGGCGGGCGGCGTGCTCAAGTACGGCATCCCGGACTTCCGGCTGCCGAACTCGGTGGTCGACGCCGAGATCGAGAAGCTCGTCCGCCTCGGCATCCGCTTCGAGTGCAACACGCTGGTCGGGCGGCTCTTCACCGTCGAGCAGCTCGTGACCGAGATGGGCTACCACGCCGCCTTCATCGGCACCGGCGCCGGCTACCCGAGCTTCATGGGCATCCCCGGCGAGTCGCTCAACGGCGTGCTGTCCGCCAACGAGCTGCTGACGCGCTGCAACCTGATGCACGCCCGCGACTTCCCCGCCTACGACACGCCGCTGCAGCCCGGCCGGCGCGTCGCCGTGATCGGCGCCGGCAACACGGCGATGGACGCGATGCGGGTGTGCCTGCGGCTCGGGGCCGAGCAGGTGCACTGCATCTACCGGCGCTCCGCGGCCGAGGCGCCGGCGCGCGCCGAGGAGATCCACCACGCCGCCGAGGAGGGCATCGAGTTCCACTGGCTGACGAGCCCGGTGGCGATCCTCGACGACGGCGCGCGCGGCGTGCGCGGCCTGCGCTGCCTCAGGATGGAGCTCGGCGAGCCGGACGACTCCGGGCGGCGCCGGCCGGTGGCGGTGCCGGGCAGCGAGTTCGAGTTCGAGGCCGACATGGTCGTGTTCGCGATCGGCACCAACGCCAACCCGGTCATCGGCCAGACGTCGCGGCTCAAGCTCAACGCGCGCGGCTACATCGAGACCGACGAGGACCTCGCCACCTCGATGGCCGGCGTGTACGCGGGCGGCGACATCGTCACCGGCGCCGCCACCGTCATCGAGGCGATGGGCGCCGGCCGGCGCGCCGCGCGCGGCATGAAGCGGTACCTCGGGCTGCGCGACACCGACGTCGTCTACGGCGACGAGCGCGACGCCGCGCCGCCGCCGTTCGGCATCGACGCCCGCGAGCACGGCTACGCGCGGCTGCGTCTGCCGCCACGCCCGCCCGGGACGGCGCCGGGCAGCACCTGAGACGGGACCGCCACCCCATGAACGCGACGCTCGAAGCCCCCACGGCCCCGGTGTCCGCACCGGTGGCGCAGGTCCTGCAGGAGCACATCGTCGAGATCGTCAGCGACGCGGGCGAGGGCGCGCAGCGCTGCGGCCAGTCGCTCGGCGCGATCGCCGCCAAGATGGGCAACGGCGTCTGGAACGTCGAGATCATCCCGGCGGAGATCCAGCCGCCGGCGCGCAGCGTCGCCGGGGCGAGCGGCAACCGCATCCGCATCGGCGCCGGGCCGATCTCCAACGGCGGCGACGAGACCGACCTCGTGGTCGCCTTCAACGAGCAGGTGCTGCTCGGCCGCGTCCGCGAGGGCGAGCTCAAGCCCGGCTGCACGATCGTGCTCGAGAGCATGTGGCGCGAGCACCGCGACGCCGCCATCGCCGCCCAGTACGCCGCCACGGTCGGCCAGCTGCGCGCGGACGGCTACCAGGTGCACGAGATCCCGATGGAGCGCGAGTGCCAGAAGATCGTCGCCGACCCGCGGCGGGGCAAGAACATGTGGGCGCTCGGCATGCTGTGCCGCATCTACAGCCTCGACCTCGCGCTCGGCCGCGAGCAGGTCGCCTACGCGCTGCGCAAGAAGGACGCGACGGTTGTCGCCACCAACCAGGCGCTGCTCGAGGCGGGCTGGGCCTGGGCCGAGGCTCACCTCGCGCTCCGCTACCGGATCCCGGCGCAGCGCGCCACCGAGCCGCAGGTGGTGGTGACCGGCAACACCGCGCTCGCGCTCGGCATCCTCGCCTCGGGCATGGAAGTGTGCGCCATGTACCCGATCACGCCGGCGACGTCGGTGTCGCACTACCTGAGCGACGTGTTCGAGAAGGTCGGCGGCATCGTGCACCAGGCCGAGGACGAGATTGCCGCCTGCACCTTCGCGATCGGCGCCTCCTACTCGGGCAAGTGCGCCGTCACCGTGACCTCGGGACCTGGCTACTCGCTCAAGCAGGAGGCGCTCGGTCTCGCGGTCATGGCGGAGATCCCGCTGGTCGTCATCAACGTGCAGCGCGGCGGCCCGAGCACCGGCCAGCCGACCAAGGCCGAGCAGGGCGACCTGCTGACGGCCTGCTTCGGCAGCCACGGCGACGCACCCAAGGTGGTGATGGCCGTGAGCAGCATCGAGGACTGCTTCTACGCGGTCATCACCGCCCGCAAGATCGCCGAGACCTTCAACATGGTCGTGATCGTGCTGTCGGACGCGAGCCTCGCGACCGCGCAGCAGCCGATCCCGCGGCCGCAGTTCAGCGCCGAGTGGCTCGCGCCGCCCATCGACCAGAGCCCGGTGCCGGAGGGGGCGCGCGCCTACGACTGGGATCCGGTCACCGGCCTGTCGCCGCGGTTCGTGCCGGGCCAACCCGGCGGCATGCACACGCTGACCGGTCTCGCGCACGACCGGGCCAGCAAGGTCGCCTACGACCCGGCCAACAACGAGGCCGGGCTGCACATGCGCAGCCTCAAGCTCGCGGCGCTGCAGCGCGCGCTGCAGCCGCCCGCCGTGTTCGGCGACCCGGACGGCGACCTGCTCGTGGTCGGGTGGGGCAGCACGCAGGGCGCGATCCGCGAGGCGGTCGAGGAACTGCGGGCCGAGGGCGAGCGCGTCTCGGCGCTGCACCTGACGTTCCTGCAGCCGATGGCCTCCGGTATCGGCGAGATCCTCCGGCGCTTCCGGCGCGTCATGACGGTCGAGGCCAACTGGTCGGACCGCACCGACGACGCGCTCATCAACGCCGACAACCGGCGCTACTCGGCGCTGGCGTGGATGCTGCGGGCGCGCTACCTGGTCGACATCGACTGCTGGAGCGAGGTCCGCGGCCGCCCGATCAAGCCCGGCTCGGTGAAGGCCGCGATCCGCGAGCGGCTCACCGGCCGCGCAGGAGCAGCCGCATGACGGCGATGAACAACTGCCTGGTGCGGCTGTACGACGAGCACCATGCGCTCGAGGACTACCAGGGCGGGGTGCCGCGCTGGTGCAACGGCTGCGGCGACAACGCGATCCTGGCCTCCGTGCAGCGCCTGTGCCGCGACGAGGGACTCGCGCCCGAGCGCACCGTGTTCGTGTCGGGGATCGGCTGCTCCAGCCGCTTCCCGCACTACATGAAGACCTACGGGTTCCACGGCATCCACGGCCGCGCGCTACCGATCGCGCAGGGCATCAAGATGTCGCGGCCCGAGCTGCACGTGTTCGTGAACACCGGCGACGGCGACTGCTGCAGCATCGGCGCGGCGCACTGGATCCACGCGATCCGCTACAACATGAACATGACGCTGCTGCTGCACGACAACCACATCTACGGCCTCACCAAGAAGCAGGTCTCGCCGACCTCGCCGGTCGGCACGCGCAGCAACACCACGCCGCGCGGCGCGTTCCTCGCGGCCCTCAACCCGCTCACCGTCACGCTCGGGGTGCAGAACGCCTCGTTCGTGGCCCAGGCGGTCGACTGGATCCCGGAGGTGCTCTACCAGATCGTCTCGGCGGCCTTCCACCACCGGGGCTTCTCGTTCGTGCGCGTGCTGCAGCGCTGCCCGGAGTTCCTGCCGCAGATGTTCGAGCCGTGGCTGCACGACCCGCAGCGCACGCTGCTGCTGACGCACGAGGACGGGATCCGGCCGTCACCGGCGATCGCCGGCATCTACCGCAACCAGCAGCGGCACGACCCGGCCGACATCGACCGGGCGCGCGAGATCGCCTCCTCCGAGGACCCGATCCCGGTCGGGATCCTGTACCGCAACCCGGCGATCCCGTGCTACGAGGACCTGCGCCAGGCGGGCCAGCTGCGCACGCCGGAGATGATCCGTGCCGGTCTCGAGGCCGAGCTCGACAAGTTCACCGTGTGGCCGGCCGGCGCCGAGCCGGCGGTGGCCGGCTGAGCCGGCCCGGCGCGACGGCAGGCAGGCAGCAGGGGCTGAGGTCATGCACCAGAGCCTTCGACAGCACAGCGTGTTCCACCTGACCGGCCGCCTGCCGCCGGCGGGCCCCGGCCCGATCGACGCGGCGACGTTCCGGCCGGCGCTGCTCGCGCGCTACCGCGACCTCGCGCGGCTGCGCTACGACTTCCCGGTGGTGCTGACCGAAGGGACGGGCAGCGAGTTCGTGCACTCGCTCAGCGCGATCATCGACGCACTGCTGACCCAGACCGCGCCGCGCGGCATCGACGGCGAGGCGCTCCGGCGCCAGGCGATCGGCGCCGAGCGCACGCTGCGCCGGCTGCTCGCGCAAGGGGCGCAGGGCACGCTGTCGGAGCTGTGGGAGCGGGCGGTGAGCGAGCTCGCCCGCGAGGCGGGCGCGGCCAAGCGGGTGCCGCTGCTGCGCCAGATCGGCGCGGCGCTCCCGGCCGACGGCCTGCTGCTCGACTGCGACCCGCGACTTCCCGGGCGGCTCGTGGCGCACGCGTGGAAGCGGGTGGAGCAGGAGCGTGCGGCACGCACGCTGCTCGAGATCAAGAACCTCATCGCTCGCCTGAGCGACATCCTGCGGGCCGATCACGTCCGCTCCGACGAGGGGCGCCGGGCGGCGGGCCTGCGGGCCGCCGTCGGCACCCACCACCAGCCGCTGTTCGACTTCGACGCGCTGGCCGGGCTCCTGCAGCATGCGCCGCGCACCCAGCGCATCGGCGCCGCGCGCCGCGCGCGCATCGAGTCGGTGCTCGAGGTGCTGCGCTCGCAGCGCTTCTTCCCGGCGGCGGCGACCGCAGCCGGGCGGGCGGGGCGCGAGCCGCCGTACGTGTTCGCCTTCAGCCGCGGCGCGGATGCCGTGGCGGCGTTCCGCGCACGCCTGCCGGCGCTCGTGGCGGTGGTGCGCGCCATGGCGCTCGCCGAGCTCGAGGCCGCGGGCCGCTACGACGAGCCGACCCACGACGCCTTCTTCGACGCCTTCGACGAGCGGGCGCTGACGCCCGCAGACCTGGCGCTCTTCCCGAGCTACCTCGTCTGCCTGCGCGCGGCCGGCGCCGCCGGGCAGGCGCTGTCGGTCCTCGAGCTGCTCTCCTCCGGCGTGCCGGTGAAGGTGCTGGTCGAAGTCCCGGACCTGCTCGAGGAGGGCGGGCTCGGCGACGGGCACCTGACCTACGGCCTGCGCAATGCGCAGGTCGCGAGCACCGCGGTGGGGCTCACGGACTGCTTCGTGATGCAGTCGACGAGCTCGAACCTGTACCGGATGCGCGGGTCGCTCCGGCGCGGGCTCGAGTACGCGGGGCCCGCGCTCTTCAGCGTGTTCGGCGGCGAGGACGAGGCGGCCGACGGGCTGCCGCCGTACCTCGTGGCCGCAGCGGCGATGCAGTCGCGCGCGTTCCCGGCCTTCACCTGCGACCCGGCCGCCGGGCCCGCGCTCGCGGACCGGTTCTCGCTCGAGGTCAACGCGCAGCCGGCCATCGACTGGCCGGTCACGGCCATGGACTTCGCCGACGGCGAGCTGCAGCGGGCCAGCGAGCGCGTCGCGTTCACGTTCGCCGACTTCGTCGCCAGCGACCCGCGTCACGCGCGCCACTTCGCCCGCATTGCGCCGGAGGAGTGGGGCCCGCACCTCGTGCCGGTCGACGAGTTCCTGGCGCGCCCCGGCCCGGCCGGCGACGGGGAGGTGCCCTACGTCTGGGCGGTCGACGGTGAGGACGTCCTCCATCGCGTGCTCGTCGACGGGCACGTGGTGCAGGCCGCGCGCCGTTGCCTCGAGCTGTGGCACCGGCTGCAGGAGCTCGGCGGCATCCACAGTTCCCACGCGGAACGCCTCCTCGAGCGCGAGCGCGGCGCCTGGGAGGCGCAGAAGGCGCGCGAGCTCGACGCGCT
>JAFEDP010000084.1 GCA_018241545.1 Pseudomonadota bacterium | reverse complement strand
CCGCACCGAGCTCGACGGCGTGCCGCCGGTGGTGCGCGGCGACCGCACCCGCCTCGCGCAGGCGCTGGTCAACTACCTCGACAACGCCGCGAAGTTCACGTCCGCGGGCAGCGTGACGCTGCGCTGCCGCCTGGTCGGAGAGCCGCCGTCCGGCCACCTGGTGCGCTTCGAGGTCACCGATACCGGCATCGGGCTCACGGCGGAGCAGCAGGGCCGCGTGTTCCAGGCCTTCGTGCAGGGCGATGCCTCGACGACCCGCGAATACGGCGGCACCGGACTCGGGCTCGCGATCACGCGGCGCATCGCGGAGCTCATGGGCGGCGAAGCCGGAGTCGGCAGCGTGCCCGGCGAGGGCAGCACCTTCTGGCTCACCGCCCGGCTCGGACGGGCGCGCTGCGCCGCGGCCGACGAGGCCGGGCCCGACCCGGCGGCGGCGGAGGTACTGCTGCGGCGGCGGCATTCGGGCGCGCGCGTGCTCCTGGTCGAGGACGAGCCGCTCAACCGCGAGGTGGCGCTGATGATGCTCGAGGACGTCGGCCTCGTCGCCGATGTCGCGGTGAACGGCGTCGAGGCCGTGCAGCGGGCGGCGACCGAGGCCTACGCGGCGATCCTGATGGACATGCAGATGCCGCAGATGGACGGGCTGCAGGCGACGCGCGCCATCCGGGCGCTACCCGGCGGTGCCGCGACGCCGATCATCGCGCTGACGGCCAACGCCTTCATCGAGGACCGCGATCGCTGTCTCGAGGCGGGGATGAACGACTTCCTGGCGAAGCCCTTCGAGCCGGCGGCGCTGTTTGCGGCGCTGCTGGCCTGCCTCGGGCGGGCGCCGGTCGCGCCGCCGACGTCCGCGGGCCCGATCGTGCGCGCCACCGAGGCGAGCGCGGCAACCTGAGGCGCGGCCGGCGCCGCGGACGCGGAGACTAGCGGGCTGCGGCGGGCGGCGCGGGCTTCTTCGCCTGCAGCGCCGCCAGGTCCTTGAGCGCCTGCGCGTCGGCGGCGCTCACCCGCTCCGCTCCCGGACAGCGCGGGTCGGTGCGCTGCAGCGCGCCGATCATCTGGTCCGTCAGCGGGATCGGGTCGCAGCCGTGGCCGGTCTCGCAGACGAAGTCCCACTCCGGCCGCGCCTTGACGTGGCAGGCGAAGCAGTTGCCTCCGAAGCGGTTGACGACCTCCACGAAGCCGCGCTTGCGGATCTTGCTGCCGTCCTTGGAGACGTCGAGTTCGAAGAACTCCCAGTCGCGGGTCGCGGGATTGAATCCGGCGGGCTGCTTCACCATCACCTCCGTCGGCACGAGCTGCACGACCGAGCCCGGCGGATACACGCCGCCGCTCGCCGAGCGCGCGACCTTGAGCGTGTCGCCGAGCTTGCCGAGCAGGTTGCCCACGTAGAACCCGCGGACCGGGGTCAGCTGCGTAATGCACGCGAAGGTCTTGTCATTCACCGGGATCGGCGCCGGTGCGGCCCGCGCGCCGGCGGCGGCAATCACCAGCGTGCACGCGACGGCGAACGCGCGCGCCCGCCGCGCGGAGTGGCGCGGGCAGTCCGATGCGAACCGTGCGGTGTCGATGTGCATGTGGCCTCCTGCGGCGGGCGTGCGGCGAAGGCCGTTACTCTAAGCGGCGCGCGGTGCGACGCGCCAGAACCCGCCGCGGCGCTGCGGCCAAGGCTTAAGTCCGCGCGCCGCGGTGCACCACGCGGCGATTTGACCTGGCCGTGCGCACGGCCGATTCTGCGGCCATGGCCACGACCATCTGGGTCGGCACCCGCAAGGGGGCCTTCGCGCTCAAGCCCGACGCGCGCGGCCGACGGCATCGGCTGGCCGGCCCGCAGTTCCTCGGCCACGTCGTCCACCACGTCGTCCAGGACCCGCGGGCGCCCGCCTGCTTGCTGATGGCGGCGAAGACCGGCCACCTCGGGCCGACCGTGTTCCGCTCCGTCGATCGCGGCCGGACCTGGAAGGAGGCGACGCGGCCACCGGCATTCCGGCGCGCCGCGGAGGGCGAACTCGCGCGCGCCGTCAATCGCGTGTTCTGGCTCACGCCCGCGCATGCGACCGAGCCGGGGCGCTGGTATGCGGGCTCCTCGCCGGCCGGGCTGTTCCGCTCCGACGACGCCGGCGACACCTGGGAACCGGTCGCGGGGTTCAACGACCACCCGATGCGGTCCCGCTGGGCCACCGGTCCCGGCACTCCGGACGGCGAGTTCCTGCATTCGATCCTGGTGGATCCGCGCGATGCGCGGCACCTCTACCTCGGCATCTCCGCCGGCGGCGTGTTCGAGTCGCTCGACGGCGGCGCGGACTGGGCGCCGCTCAACGAGGGCGTCGCGGCTGACTTCCTGCCGGACCCCACCGTCGCCTTCGGGCACGACCCACACTGCGTCGTGCAGCACCCCGCGCGGCCCGACCGTCTGTACCAGCAGAACCACTGCGGCCTGTACCGCCTGGACCGGCCGGCGCGGCGCTGGACCCGCATCGGCGAGGCGCTGCCGCGCACGGTCGGGGACGTCGGCTTCCCGGTCGTCGTGGATCCGGGCGACGCCGACGTCGCCTGGGTGGTGCCGATGGACGGGACCAGCGTCTGGCCGCGGACCTCGGTGGGCGGGCGGCCGGCGGTCTACGTGACGCGCAACGGCGGCCGCAGCTGGCGCCGGCTCGATCGCGGCCTGCCGCGCCGGCAGGCGTGGCTCACGGTGCTGCGCCAGGCGATGTGCGCCGACGGGCGCTCGCCGCCCAGCCTCTATTTCGGCACCACCGGCGGCACGGTCTGGCACGGGCGCAACGGCGGCGAATCGTGGCAGTGCGTGGCCGAGCACCTGCCCGAGATCTATTCGGTCACCGTGGCACGCTGAGCGCCGCGATGCTCGTGACGGCACGCACGGTCAGGATCGCGAGCCCGCTGCGCTCCTACACGGCCGGCGCCGCCGTGGTCCGCGCGGCCGGCGACACCGCCGCCCAGGTGCTCGCCGACCTCGAGCGCCATCACCCCGGCATCCGCTTCCGGATGATCGACGAGCAGGACCGCATCCGGCCGCACATCCGCCTCTACGCCGGCGACCGCGAGCTGCACGGCCTCGAAGAGGCGCTGGGGCGCGACGAGGTGCTGCACGTCATCTGTGCGCTGAGCGGCGGCTGAGCCGTGACGCTCGCACCCCGCGAACTCGCGCGCTACAGCCGTCACCTGCTGCTCGGAGAGGTGGGCCTCGCCGGGCAGGAGCGGCTGCGGTCGGCGCGCGTGCTGATCGTCGGCGCCGGCGGGCTGGGCTCGCCCGCGGCGCTGTACCTCGCCGCGTGCGGCGTCGGCACCCTCGGCCTCGTCGACTTCGACCGGGTCGAGCTGTCGAACCTGCAGCGGCAGGTACTGTTCACGACGGCCGACGTGGGCGAGCCGAAGACCGCGGCCGCGTGCACGCGGCTCGCCGCGCTCAATCCCGAGGTTCGCCTCGAGCCGCACGCGCGGGAGCTGCGGGCCGCCAATGCGGGCGAGCTCGTCGATGCCTACGACGTGGTGCTCGACGGCAGCGACCGCCTCGACACGCGCTACCTCGTGAACGACGCCTGTGTGCTGCGGCGACGCCCGCTGGTGTCGGCGGCGATCCACCGCTTCGAGGGCCAGGCGATGACCTACGTGCCGGGGCGCGGGCCGTGCTACCGCTGCCTGTTCCCGTCGGCGACCGATGCGGGCGCCGAGAGCTGCGCCGAGGCCGGCGTGCTCGGCGTCCTGCCCGGCGTGCTCGGTACGCTGCAGGCCACGGAGGCCATCAAGCTGCTGCTCGGCCTCGGCACGCCGCTCGTGGGGCGGCTGCTGAGCTACGACGCGCTCGCGCTCGAGTTCCGCGAGTTCCCGTTCGCGCGCCGGCCCGACTGCGCGGTCTGCGGCGAGCGCCCGACGATCACCGCGCTCGCCGAACCGGCCCCGGCGTGCGCGCCGGCGGCGGGCGCGTGGCGCTCGCTGTCGGCGAACGAGCTCGCGGCGCTGCTCGCGGAGGCGCGACCCGACGGTCCGCCGCTCGTGCTCATCGACGTGCGCGAGCCGCACGAGTACGCCGCCGGACACCTGCCGGGCGCGCAGTCGGTGCCGCTCGCCCGCCTCGAGAGAGCGCTCGACTCGCTCGCCGGCGCCGGCACCGTGGTCTTCGTGTGCCGCAGCGGCGCGCGCAGCGAGCGCGCCTGCGCGCTGGCGCTCGAGCGCGGTCTGCGCGCACCGGCGCACCTGGCTGGCGGACTGCTGGGCTGGGTGCGTTGGATCGACCCGCAGCTCCCGCTCGCGTAGGCCCCGGGGCGCCGCGCCTCAGCCCGGCGGGTCGCCCGATGCCGGCGCCCCGTCGAGGCCGGTCGCCATCCAGTCCGGTCCGAAGATCTCGATCGGATGCTGCGCCCGGTCGGTGCCGTTGCCGCAGCGCAGGTCATCGGCGCGGCAGTACCGGTCGCAGCCCCAGCAGATGCGCTCGGGATGGGCGGGATGGGTAGGCAGTCGCTGCGGCACGACGGGCACCGGCGGGGCGATGGCCCATGGTGGCGGGCCGCCCTCCCGGCATCCATCCGCACAAGCCGCGAGCCGGGCGCCTCGGCCGGCGGCGGCCGGATACGCACCGCCGCGATGCCGGTTCAGCGCCCCGCCGCCAGCGTGTCGGCGACGATCGCCCGGGTCTGGCGCTGATTGAAGACGTCGGCCCCGAGGCCCTCGAGGCCGGCCTGCTGGTTCTGCATCTCGCGCCACGCGAGCGGCGAGAGCGTCCAGCCAAGCGGCAGGTGGTGGCGCCCCTCGCACAGCCGGAAGTGATAGACGCGCTCGAGGTCCTGGCGCAGGGCCGTGCGCGTCGAGTCGAGGGCGTACTGCGTGATCACCGAGGCCCGCGCCGTGCGGCCGCGCCCGTCGCGCGTCTGCAGCAGGGCGACCACCGGTGCGGACACCTCGCCGTAGTGGCCGCCGCGCGGGCGGACCCGGCACGAGTCCTTGTCGCGGCCGAGCATGGGCTCGACGCCCGGATCGTTGCTGATGTGGATGAAGCGGATCGGGCACGCGGCGCCTGCGAGGCGCGAGCCGTCGGCGTGGCAGCCGTCGTAGACCTTCGCCAGCACCTCGCCGACCTCGACCAGCGTCGTCAGTCCCGAGTTCTCGAAGTACCCGCCGTCGACCAGCTGGCGCGACGCAGGTGCGCCCGGGCGCTGCGGCTGGCGCAGCAGCGTGCCGGCCGGGCTCACGTAGGTGAAGCGCGCGCTGTTGTGCACGACCGCGCTCAGCGGCGCGGTCGATGGCAGCCAGTGGATCGAGGCCGTCGCGCCGGCGAACACGAACGCGTCGGGCACCTCCGCGTCCATGCGCGCGAATGGTTCCTCGATGAAGCGCGTGCCGCTCGCCACGTCGGTCGCGTTCAGGAACAGCAGCGGCACGCGGCCCGGCCCGCCCCACAGCGACAGCCAGGGCCGCTCGAAGGCGTGGCAGTCGTCGCCCCGCGGGCCCGACCCGTCGACGTCGGCGGGCGCGACCCCGCGCGACGTGCACAGCGCCCGGGTCCAGCGCCGTTCCCAGCGGTTCTCGAGCCGCTGGCCGCGGTCGTCGAATACCGGCGCCGGCACGAAGCGCTGCAACAGGTCGGTGAGGAACATCGCCTCGAGCGGGCCGCGCAGGAAGTCGTCGAGCAGGAAGTCGGCGGCCACGTCGCTCATCTGCGCCGTCGCGATCAGGCCGTCGTTGCGCGCCTTGACGAGCGCCGCGAACACCGCGAGCCCGAGGCTGCCGCCGGACACGCCGCTGCCCGCGACGACGTGCCGCGAGAACTCGCCGTTCGACTGGCGCTCGAGCTCGGTCAGCACCAGAGTCGTCCAGGCCGCCGCGCGGATGCCGCCGCCCTCGGCCGACACGAGGTACACCGGCCCGTGCGGCGCCGGGCCGTCGAGGCCGCGCACGTAGTCGGTGAAGGCGAGGCCCGCGCCGGCCGCGTCGGAGCCGGCGCCGAGCGGCACGTAGGCGGTGCGGCTCCAGTCGGGCTGGTCCTTCGATTCCATGCCCGGGTACAGCCGCACGTGGTGGTTGTCGCTGGTCCCGCTCCACTCGCAGGCGAGCGCGAGCAGGCCGATCAGCGTCATGACCGGCAGGTCCCAGCAGGCGCCGTGGATCGTGACCCAGGTGCCGCTGATGGTCAGAAACGAGGCGGTCAGCAGGATGATGCCGATCGGGCCGATGACGCCGATGGCGCCCGGTGCCCAGGCCGCCAGCACCAGTGCGCCGACGTTCGCCAGCATGATCGCGAGGTAGATCCGCCGCACGTACCGCGGCAGCTCACCCCACGCATGCACCGCCGGGTCGCGGCTCGGGTCGCTCTCCCACGGCAGCCCGAGCCGCCGGCCGATGCGGCGGCGCGCGACGAACAGCGCGAACAGCGCCACCGAGGCGACGGCGAATGCCGCCGGCATCGCCAGTGAGACGGAGCCGCGCTCCTCCGCGAGCGCCGGGTCGCGCAGCGGCTCGAGCGAGGCGGCGAACATCAGCACCGGGACGCAGGCGCCGAGCACGCGCGGAGTCCAGGTGCGAAGACCCGTGCCGCGCGGGTCCGACAGCGCCGGCAGGCTGCGGATGCGGAAGCGGTAGACCGTGCGGGCCGAGTGCCACACTGCGATGCCGAGCAGCACGGTGGTCGCGAGCGCGCCGACCTTGGCGTCGCCGTAGCCGTCGGCGGATACCAGCAGGAAGAAGAGCTCGCGGATCTGGTCGACCCAGAACGCCAGCACGGCGCCGGCGAGTGCGATCAGCAGCGGGATCCGCACCGCCTTGAGGTGCGCGAACAGCAGGCTGAAGCTCACGGTCCCCTCCCTCGCCCGCGGCGGCGCTGGCACGGGCGGCGATTCGCTCCATCGAATGCCCCGCGGCCGCGCGGGCGGACCGCGGGCGCTACCGTAGCGCCCGCGCGCCGCGACCACAACGAGTACCGATGCTGCGGCGCACCGCGCCGTGGCGGCGCTTCAGTGCGCCTGGGTGGGATCGACCGGCGACTGCGGCCGGTGGGCCATCCAGATGAGCGGCGACACCAGCACGACGATCAGGGCTGCGACGAGGAAGAAGTCCTTGAGGGCGAGCACGGCGGCCTGGCTGTTGATCATGCCGTCGATGAGCGCCGAGCCGCCGAGGTCGCTGCCGGTGACGCGCCGCGTCAGGGCCGTCGCCGCGCGCGCCGCCGGCGCGCTGCGCGTGAGGGTCTCCGCGAGCGCGGCGTGGTGGCGCGTGATGCCGTTCTCCCAGTAGTTGGTGGCGAGCGCCGTGCCGAATGCGCCGAACAGCGTGCGCACGAAGTTCTGCAGCCCCGAGGCGGTCGCCACGTCGGCCGGCCGCACGTCGGCGAGTGCGAGCGCCGTCAGCGGCAGGAACATCGTCGACATCGCGAGCCCCACGACGAACTGCGGCGCGACGATCGACGCGAAGCTCGGGGCTGGCGTCAGTTGGGAGCGCCACAGGAACACGGTCGCGAACACGGCGACGGCGAAGGTCGCGAACCAGCGCGGGTCGACGCGATTCAGGTTCAGGCCGACGACCGGCGCCATCAGGATCGACAGGATGCCCATCGGCGCCACGGCGAGGCCGGCCCACAGCGCGGTGTAGCCCTCGAAGGCCTGCAGCCACAGCGGCAGCAGCACGATGTAGCCGAAGAACGTGCCGAAGATCAGCGACAGCGCCAGCACCGCGCTCGTGAAGCCGCGGTCGGCGAACAGCCGCAGGTCGACCACCGGGTGCGGGTCGGTGAGCTCCCAGATCACGAACACGACGAAGGCCAGCGCCGAGACGAGCGCCAGCGCCACGATCAGCGGCGAGCCGAACCAGTCGAGCTCGCGCCCCTTGTCGAGCACGAGCTGCAGCGCACCCACCCACAGTACGAGCAGCCCGAGACCGACCGCGTCGACCGGCGTGCGCGTGCGCGGCGTCTCGCGGCGGGCGTAGATGCCCCAGATCATGGCCGCCCCGACCGCGCCGACCGGCAGGTTGATGTAGAAGATCCACTCCCACGCCAGATTGTCCGAGATCCAGCCGCCGAGTACCGGGCCGGCGATCGGCGCGAGCAGCGTCGTCATCGCCCACGCCGCGAGCGCCGGGCCCGTCTTCGACGGCGGGTAGCTGCCGAGCAGCAGGGTCTGCGACAGCGGCATGATCGGGCCGCCGCACAGGCCCTGCAGCACGCGCGCGGCGATCAGGAAGCCGAGGCTCGGCGACCAGGCGCACAGCAGCGAGGAGCCGGCGAAGCCGAGGATCGAGAACACGAACAGGCGCACCGTCCCGATGCGCGCCGTGAGCCAGCCGGTCAGCGGCACGATGATGGCCTCGGCCACGGCGTACGAGGTGATCACCCACGTGCCCTGGTTCGGGCTGACCGCGAGGCTGCCGGCGATGTGCGGAATCGAGACGTTGGCGATGGTCATGTCGAGCACGACCATGAAGTTCGCGACCGCGAGCATCACGGTCGCGAACAGCCGCTGGGAGCCCTCGAGCGGCGGGTGGTGCGCGCCGCCGTTGCTCACCGGGCGCTCACGCGCTCAGGGCCGGGCAGACGACCGCGCTCGCCGATGATCTGCGCGATGCGGGTCTCGGCCAGCCGCTCGAGGTCCTCGTAGACGCCGGTCGCGCCCACCGCCGGCGCCACGATCGCGGCCAGCGGGCGGCCGTCGCGCCCGCCGCGCGTGTCGACGTCGACGGTCATCGACAGGCCGACCCGCAGCGGGTGGCCGGCGACCTCGGCGGGGTCGAGCTCGACGCGCACCGGCACGCGCTGCACGACCTTGATCCAGTTGCCCGTGGCGTTCTGCGCCGGCAGCAGCGCGAAGGCCGAGCCCGTGCCGGCGGCGAGCCCGACGACGCGCCCGTGGTACTCGACCCGCCGGCCGTAGAGGTCGGCGCTGAGCGTCGCGCTCTGCCCCGAGCGCACGTCGGCGAGCTGCGCCTCCTTGAAGTTGGCGTCGACCCAGACGCGGCCGAGCGGCACGATCGACAAGAGCGGCGTGCCGGGCGTCACGAGCGTGCCGAGGGAGACCGCGCGCTTGGCGACCTGGCCGTCGACCGGTGCCAGGATGCGGGTGCGACCCTCGGCGATCACGGCCTCGCGCACCGCCGCGGCCGCCGCGAGCACGCGCGGGTGGGTCGCGAGCGTCGTGCCGGACGTCTGGGCGCGGTTGGCGGCGAGCTGGCGGTCGGCGGCCAGCGCCAGCCCGCGCGCGGCCGCGAGCTGGGCGTCCGCTGCGCGCAGCTGCTCGGTGGCGTGCAGCAGCTCCTCCTGCGAGACGCCGCCCTCGGCAGCGATCGCCCGGCGGCGCTCGAGGTCGGAGGCCGCGCGCGCCCGTTCGGCCTCGGCCGCCGCCGCCTGGGCGTGGTTGGCCGCGGCCTGCGCCGCCAGCGCGTCGGTGGTCTCGTACAGCGCCTCGACGTCGCGGACCGCGCGCGCGAGCTCAGCCTCGGCCCGCGCGCGCGCGACGCGCTGGTCGGTGGCGTCGAGCTCGATCAGCACGTCGCCGGCCTTGACCGCCTGCGTGTCCTCGACCCGGATGCGGCTCACCATGCCGGCGACCTGCGGCGTCACGTTGACGATGTCCCCCGCCACGGTGGCGTCGTCGGTGTCGACGTGGTAGCGGCCGACGAGGAGCTGGTAGAGCCCGATCGCGGTGGCCGCGACGCCGACCACCAGCGCGACTGCGAGCAGCAGCCGGCGACGGGTGGCGGAGGCGGCCGGTGGTGCCGCGGGGGTGGCGGGTTCGGTGGTCATGAGCGGGCTCCGGGGGGCGGCCATCCGCCGCCCAGTGCTTCGATGAGGTCGATGCGCAGCGTGCGCGCGCGTGCATCGAGCTGGGTGGCCTGGCGCTGCAGCGCCAGAACCCGGTCCTGCACGATGAGCACCTCGAGCAGGCCACCGAGCCCGATCTCGTAGCGGCGCGTCGCGAGCCGGTAGGCGGCGCGCTCGGACTCGAGGGCCGCCGAGGCCGCGCGGGATTCCTCGGCGACGGCGCGCAGCCGCGCCAGCGCCTCGGTGACGTCGCGCACCGCGCCGAGCACGACGCGCTCGTAGCCGGCTCGCGCGGCCTCGAACGCGGCACTGCGCGCCGCGGCGAGGGCCTGGCGCCGGCCGGCATCGAACAGCGGCAGGTCGAGCGCGGGCCCCGCGGACCATTCGCGGCTGGAGCCGTTGAACAGCAGGCGCGGCTCGAGCGCATTGAGGCCGACCATCGCGGCGAGGTTGATGTTCGGCAGGAAGTCGCGGCGGGCGGCGGTCGCATCGTGGGCAGCCGACTCGACGCGACGCCGCGCGGCGATCACGTCCGCGCGACGGCCGAGCAGTGCGAGTCGCAGGTCCTCGGGCACGCCCCAGGCCGCCACTGGCGCGGCGAGGTCGGGGGCTAGTGCGTCGGTGGCGTCTGGC
>JAFEDP010000847.1 GCA_018241545.1 Pseudomonadota bacterium | reverse complement strand
GAGCGGCGTGACCGGGTTCGCCGAGGCGTTGGTCACGTGCACCAGGTAGTCGACCTGGGCGCCCGGCACCGGCGGGCCGCCGCCGACCACCGTCACCTGCTTGATGATGGTGACCGGCGGGTTCGCGACGGTGACCGTGTGCGCGTCCTGGCAGTCGAGCACGCCGGGCGTGCCGTTGGTCAGCGCGCAGGTGTAGCTCTGGCGGTTCGGGTCGGTGCCCGGGCCGCTGTACCACTGGGTCGCGCCGGCGACGTTGGTCAGCGTCGCGCCGTTCTGGGTGGTGGGATCGAGCTGCGCCTGGTAGGTGACGATCAGCCGCTGCGTCCAGCCGATCGCGGCCGCGGCGGTCGTGAGGTTGAGTGTCAGCGTGCAGGCTGGCGCGCCGCTGAAGGTCGCGGTGTAGTCGGTGCCCGGCACCAGCGGGCCCTTGCCCGGCACCGGCGTCACCCCGTCCGCCTGGAACACCTGCGCGCTCACGATGATCGGTGCGCTCGCGCACATGCCGCCGGTGGCCCCGGTGGGCAGCCGGTCGAGGATCGTCGTGTTCCAGGCGTCGGTGGTGCCGGTGTTCTGGACGTTGAGCGTGAAGCGCGCCGTCTGGCCGATCGCCATCGTCGCCGGCCCGCCCTTGGTCATCAGCAGCGCCGGCGGCGTGGGCTTGACCACCTGGATCGTGACGCTGCCGGCGGCGGTCTGCGGCGGGTTGCCCCAGGTCACGATGCCGGTGTTGGTGACGAGCGTGCCGGCCGCGAGCGCGCTGCCGAGCGTGGCGCGGAAGCGCAGGTCGATCGTCGCGCCCGGCGCGAGCGGCCCGTAGGTCGCCGAGTAGGCGGCGGTGATGACGTTGCCGGCGACGGTCACGCCGTTCGGCGAGCCGTTCATCGTCGCGCTGCCGGCCACGTAGGTCAGCGCCCCCGCCCCGGCGGCGTTGAGGTCGTCGGTGATCGCGAGCGGCGTGACCGGGTTCGCCGAGGCGTTGGTCACGTGCACCAGGTAGTCGACC
>JAFEDP010000846.1 GCA_018241545.1 Pseudomonadota bacterium | reverse complement strand
GCCCGGCGCTCGCGATCACGATCGAGTCGGGCGTGTCGGCGGACGGCACGCGCCGCACGACGCGCTACGACATCGACCTGTTCAAGTGCATCTATTGCGGCTTCTGCGAGGAGGCCTGCCCGGTCGACGCGATCGTCGAGACGCGGATCCACGAGTACCACATGGAGAACCGCGGCGAGAACATCATGACCAAGGACAAGCTGCTCGCGGTCGGCGAGCGCTACGAGGCGATGATCGCGGCCGACAAGGCCGCCGACGCGCCGTACCGCTGACGCTGTGGGGAGCCGACCGTGCTGACGACCGTACTCTTCTACGTCTACGCCGCGATCCTGATCGCCGCGGCGCTCGGGGTCGTGCTGGCGCGCAACCCGGTGCGCGCCGCGCTGTGCCTCGTGCTCGCGTTCTTCACGAGCGCGGTGCTGTGGCTGCTGCTCGAGGCCGAGTTCCTCGGCATCGTGCTGGTGCTGGTGTACGTCGGCGCGGTGATGGTGCTGTTCCTGTTCGTGATCATGATGCTCGACATCAACGTCGCCGAGCTGCGCGCCGGGCTGACCCGCTACGCGCCGCTCGGGGCGCTGGTCGCCGGGCTCATGATCGGCGAGATCGCCTACGTCGTCTGGGTGCGCCACCTCGGCTTCGACCTCGACGCCGGTGCGCCGCCGCTGCCGCCCGGCTACTCCAACACCAAGTCGCTGGGCGCGATCCTCTACACCGACTACGCGCTGCCGTTCCAGCTGGCGGCGGTGGTGCTGCTGGTGGCGATCGTGGCCGCCATCACGCTGACGATGCGCCACCGCCAGGGCTACAAGCAGCAGGACATCTCGCGTCAGGTTGCCGTGCGCAAGGCCGACCGGCTGCGGGTCGTCAAGGTCGAGCCGGAGAAGCGCCCATGATCGGCCTGCCGCACTTCCTGCTGCTCGCGGGGATCCTGTTCAGCATTGCGGTCGCGGGCGTGTTCCTGAACCGCAAGAACGTCATCCTGCTGCTCATGTGCATCGAGCTGAT
>JAFEDP010000845.1 GCA_018241545.1 Pseudomonadota bacterium | reverse complement strand
CGCAGGCGGCGCAGGTCTGGGCGATCTCGTTCTCGTGGTGCGGGAACTTGAGGTCCATGCCGCCGCCGTGGATGTCGAAGTGCGTGCCCAGCAGCGCCACCGACATCGCCGAGCACTCGATGTGCCAGCCGGGCCGCCCCGGGCCCCACGGCGAGGGCCAGGACGGCTCGCCGGGCTTGGCCGCCTTCCACAGCACGAAGTCGAGCGGATCGAGCTTGTGCTCGCCGACCTCGACGCGCGCCCCGGCCCGGAGGTCGCCGAGCCGCTTGCCCGACAGCCGCCCGTAGCCCTCGAACTTGGCGACCGCGTACAGCACGTCGCCGTCGGCGACGTAGGCGTAGCCCCTCGCGACCAGCGCCTCGATCATCGCGATGATCTCGCCGACGTAGTCGGTCGCGCGCGGCTCGTGCTCCGGGCGCTCGACGCCGAGCGCCTCGCAGTCCTCGTGCATCGCGGCGGTGAAGCGCGCGGTGAGCGCGGTCGTGCTCTCGCCGTTCTTGGCGGCGCGCGTGATGATGTTGTCGTCGATGTCGGTGATGTTGCGCACGTGCGTGACGCGGTAGCCGCGGTGGCGCAGGTAGCGGCGCACCACGTCGAACACGACCAGCGAGCGCGCGTGGCCGACGTGGCAGAAGTCGTAGACGGTCATGCCGCACACGTACATGCGCACGTGGCCGGGCTCGAGCGGGACGAGCGGCTCCTTGCGGCCGGTCAGGGAGTTGTGGATCTCGATCATCGAGCGGCACTTCCTTCGCGTCGGTCGGTGGGGGCCGCGAGCCGGCGCGCCGCCTCCAGGCGGTCGCGCACGGTGGCGGCGGGCATCACGCTGAGCAGGCGGGCGAGCTCCGGCCCGTCGAGCCGCTGGGTGAGCGCGGCGCGCAGCGGCCGGTACAGGCCCGCGCCGCGGGCGCCGGTCGCCCTGAGCGCCGCCACGAGCGCCTCGTAGCCGGCACCGGCGGCGACGGCCGCGAGCGCCGCGTCCCAGAACGCGGCGCCGGCGGAGGCGATC
>JAFEDP010000844.1 GCA_018241545.1 Pseudomonadota bacterium | reverse complement strand
TCGCCGCCGACCTCAAGGGCCGCTCCGCCAGCACCCCGGTGGTCGTGTTCGCGCACATGCCGCTGTGGACGATCTACGAGCCGTGGGGCTGGGGCACCGGGGATGCGGGCGAGGCGATGAAGCTGCTCGCGGGTTTCGGCTCGGTGACCGTGCTGAACGGCCACATCCACCAGATCGTGCAGAAGGTCGAGGGCCACGTGACCTTCCACACCGCGCGCTCGACGGCCTTCCCGCAGCCG
This sequence comes from Pseudomonadota bacterium, assembly GCA_018241545.1. Taxonomy (GTDB): domain Bacteria; phylum Pseudomonadota; class Gammaproteobacteria; order Steroidobacterales; family Steroidobacteraceae; genus CAIKZZ01. Next base: position 771 of record JAFEDP010000844.1, on the reverse strand, counting down.
ACGGCGGGGCAGGGCGCGGGACCGGGGCCGCTCACCGTGCCGGCGGCGCAGCTGCGCGGCGCGCTCGGCATCACGACCGTGAGCCTCGCGCGCCACCCGCGCGCGCTCGCGCTCGCCGATGCGACGCTCGCCTGAGGTCGCCGCCATGCGCAGCCCTCCCATCGCCCGGTCGCACCGCGCCGTCGCGGTGCTCGTGCTCTCGCTCGCGGGGCCGGTGACGGCCGCGCCGCCGCCCGCTGCCGCCACGCCCGCCGCGCCCGCCGCGGCCACGGTCCGGCTGGAGCACTTCATGTTCGGGCCCGCGACGATCACGGTGGCGGCGGGCGCCACCGTGGAGTGGCGCAACCTCGACGGCGAGCCGCACACGGTCGTCAGCCTCGACGGCCTGTTCCGCTCGGGCGCCCTCGACCAGGGCGACACCTATCGCTACACGTTCCCGACCCCGGGGAGCTATCGCTACGTGTGCTCGATCCACCCGCAGATGGTGGGCACGATCGTCGTGAGCGCGGCGGCGGCTGCGCCGGCGGCCGGGCCGCGCGGCTAGCGTCCGGACTCGGAGGCCTTGCGCTGGCGCAGGATCGCCTCGGACAGCGCGCGCAGGTCGGTCTTCTTGCCGCGCGCGGAGGGCCTCGGCACGCCGCTGTCGTACGGGTTCGAGCCCTGGCGGGACGCGGCCGGCACCGGCGTCCCGCTGCGCGACGACGGGCGCGGTGCGCCGCTGTCGTACGGGTTCGAGCCGCGCCCGGGCTCGGGCACGGGCGCCGGCGGCTG
>JAFEDP010000843.1 GCA_018241545.1 Pseudomonadota bacterium | reverse complement strand
CTCTTGGCGGCGGGCCTGTTCCAGCCGGGGACGCGCTTCGAGGCCCCCGCCACGGTGGTGGCGCCGGACGGCACCCGGCTCGCGGCGCGGCTCGACGAGCCCGCGGCCCGCGCCGCGCTCGCCGAGCGCTGCCTGTCGCGGCGCCTCGACGGCGGGCGGGTGCTGCACGCCGGGTTCTTCCTCGGGCCGCGCGGCTTCTACGGGGCGCTGCGCGAGCTGCCGGAGGCGGACCGCGCGGTGTTCGACATGACGCGCATCAGCTGGACCAACGACCTCCTGGGCCCGGACTACGCGCTCAAGGTCGCGCAGCGGCGCCACGCGCGCTTCATCAACACGACGATGATGGTCACCGGCCTCGGCGCCGCGGTCTCGGACGCGCTCGCCAGCGGCCAGGTCGTGAGCGGCGTCGGCGGCCAGTACAACTTCGTCGCGATGGCGCACGCGCTGCCGGAGGCGCACTCGGTGCTGCTGGTGCGCGCGACCCGCACCCACGAGGGCCGGACGCACTCGAACCTCGTCTGGAACTACGGCCACGCCACCATCCCGCGCCACCTGCGCGACGTCGTGGTGACGGAGTACGGCATCGCGCGGCTGCGCGGCCGCACCGACCGCGACTGCGTCGCGGCGCTGATCGCGATCGCCGACTCGCGCTTCCAGGAGGCGCTGCTCGCCGAGGCGCAGCGCGCGGGCAAGATCGAGCGCGACTACCGCATCCCGGAGGCGCAGCGGCAGAACACGCCCGAGGCGCTCGCGGCGGCGCTCGCGCCGCTGCGCGCCGAGGGGCTGTTCACGGAGTTCCCGTTCGGCACCGACTTCACCGCCGAGGAGATCGTGCTCGCGCGCGCGCTCGAGCGCCTCAAGGCGCGCACCGCGACGCGCGCCGGGCGCCTGCGCGCCCTCGCCGGCGCGCTCGCCGCCGACCCGCAGGACCCTGCGCTCGCGCCCTACCTCGAGCGCCTCGGTCTCACGGCGCCGCGCGGCCTCGCGGCGCGGCTCGAGGCGCGGCTCGTC
>JAFEDP010000842.1 GCA_018241545.1 Pseudomonadota bacterium | reverse complement strand
GGAGGCGGGCTCTAGCGCGACGAGCGCGTAGCGGCTGGTGGGGTAGCGGTCGACGCGCACCGCGATCTCCGCGGTCGCGAGCCGGCGCACGCGCGTGAGTGCCGGGCGCGGCGCGCCCGGCGCCTCGTCGTCGAGGCGCTTGAGCGGGTAATCGATCGTCAGCGCCTCGGGCGGCCAGCCGCGCACGATCGCGACATAGCGCTTCTGGACCGTGCCGGCCTCGAAGGCCGCGTTCAGCTGCGCGTGCACGGCCGGCTCCAGCGCGAACAGCAGCACCCCGGACGTGCCGCGGTCGAGCCGGTGCACCGGGTACACCGCGCGGCCGATCTGGTCGCGCAGCCGCTGGACGGCGAACTCTGTCGCGCGCGGCTCGAGGCCGGTGCGGTGCACGAGCAGGCCGGAGGGCTTGGAGATCGCGACGAGCACCGCGTCGGCGTGGAGGATTTCGAGGGGTGCGTCAGGGCATACTGCGGCACTCGCAGCGGTCGTGGACGGGGAGCGGGAATGGCCAACGGCAAGGGCGGTGGGCGCGGTCGTCGAGCGGGACCGCGCGAGGGGTTCGTGCGCGTCCGGCGCCTGCCGGAGCTCGCCGCCTACGACCTCGCCACCGTCCACGCGATCCTCGATGCCGCGCCGACCTGCGTCGTCGCCTCCGTGGTCGAGGGTCGCCCCGTCGCCACCCCGACCCTGCACTGGCGGATCGGCGATCGGGTCTACTGGCATGGCAGCATCGCGAGCCGCATGCTCGGGACCCAGGCGGCGGGCGCGGAGGTCTGCCTCACGGTCTACCTGATCGATGGCTGGGTGCTGGCACGGTCGGCATTCAACCATACCGCGAACTATCGCTCGGCGATGCTGTTCGGTCGACCGGCGCCGGTCGAGTCGCCCGAGGAGAAGCTGCGCGCGCTCGAGGCATTCAGCGAGCACTGGTTCCCCGGGCGCTGGGACCGGCTGCGTCCGGTCAATCGGCGCGAGCTCGGCGCGACCCACGTGCTCCGCATGCCGATCGAACTCGCCTCC
>JAFEDP010000841.1 GCA_018241545.1 Pseudomonadota bacterium | reverse complement strand
CGGTGTCGCCGTGCGGCCCTGCGCGATGGAGTACGTGGGCCTCTCGGTGGCCGGGCCGGCCGCGCGCGAGCTCCTGCAGGGCCTCGTGGCAGACGATCTGTCCACGGCCGCCTTCCCGTTCATGACCTTCCGCCGGGTCGACGTCGGCATGGTGCCGGCGCTGGTCGGCCGCGTGTCGTTCACGGGCGACCTCGGCTACGAGATCTGGGTCACGACCGACTACCAGCGCGCGCTCCACGAACTGCTGACCCGCGCCGGCAAGGCCGTCGGCCTGCGGCACATCGGCGGGCGGGCGCTCAATTCGCTGCGCCTCGAGAAGAGCTTCGGCACCTGGGCGCGGGAGTACCGGCCGATCTACGGACCGTACGAGGCCGGCCTCGGCCGCTTCGTCGACCTCAAGAAGGGCGAGTTCGCCGGCCGCACCGCGGCGCTCGCCGAACAGGCGAGCGGCGGCGTGCGCCGCCTCGTCACGCTCGACGTCGAGGCGCACGACGCCGACGCGATCGGCGACGAGCCGATCTTCCACGACGGCAAGGTCGTCGGCTGGGTGACCTCGGGCGGCTATGGCCACACGGTGGGCAAGTCGCTCGCGCTCGGCTACGTCGACAAGGCGGTCGCGGAGGCGACGACGGGGTTCGAGGTCGAGCTGATCGGCGAGCGGCGCCGCGCCACCCGCCTCGCGGGCGCGGCCTTCGACCCGTCCGGGGCGCGCATGCGCGCCTGAGGGTGCCGGGCCGCTGCCGGCTTTGACGCCGGCGGCGGCCGCCCTCCAGAATCCGGGCCTCCCGCTGCGCGAGGCCCGCCGCGATGACCCTGCCCGCCGAACACGTCGCGGAACTGACCTCCATCGTGGGAGCCGCCGCGGTGCGCGCCGCGGCCGACCTCGCCGCCCGCGACCCGGGCGTCGATCCGCGCAACTTCGGCAGCGGGTTCATGGTGCGCCCGGCGGACACCGCCGAGGTCGCGCGGGTGCTCGCCTACTGCCACGCCGCGCGCCTCGGTGTCGTGCCGCAGGGCGGG
>JAFEDP010000840.1 GCA_018241545.1 Pseudomonadota bacterium | reverse complement strand
GGCTTTCGGGTCCGCGCCGTTGCGCTGCCATTCAATTTCGAGTTGGCCGCCGATCTGGCCCACGTGAAGCTCGGCTCGCCGCGCGGTGCCGTCGCGGAGCTCGAAGTGCATGTGGGCAGCTGCGCGGCTCCGCCCGCGGCCGTGCTCGCGCTGGACGGCACCTCCTCCCCGCAGCTGCTGCGCGGCGTGCTACCGACGGCAACGGAGCGCCGCGACGTGTGCCTGCGCTTCGCGCGACCGACGATCGATCCGCTCTGGGCGCTCGACTGGGTGGACCTCGGGGTGCCCCCGCCGTGAAGACGCTGACGATCCTGGCGCCGCTCGACGGCTGGTGCGCGACCCTGGACGAGGTGCCGGACCCGGTATTCGCCGGGCGCATGCTCGGCGAGGGCCTCGCGATCGACCCGCTGTCCGGCGAGGTACGGTCACCCTGTGACGGGCTGGTGACCACCGTCGGAGCCAGTCGCCACGCCGTGTCGATTCGCAGCGACGCGGGTCCCGACGTACTCGTCCACGTCGGCATCGACACCGTGAGACTGGCCGGCCGCGGCTTCGAGGCGCACGTCCGCGTGGGCCAGCGGGTCGCGGCGGGCGATCGGCTGCTGAGCTTCGACCTCGATGCCGTCGCCCGCGCAGCGCCGAGCCTGCTGACGCCGGTCGTCGCGACCTCGCCAGCCGGATCGCTGACGATCCGGCCACGTGCGGCCGGGCCCGTCCGCGCCGGCGCGCCGCTGTACGACGTCGAGCTGCCCGCCGCGACCGGGCCGTCGACGGTCGCTACGGCACCGGCTGCCGCCGCCGAGCGCCGCGCGCTGAAGGTCGAGCTGCGCCACGGCATCCACGCCCGCCCCGCGGCGATGCTCAGTCAGCGGCTGCGGGCGTTCGCGTCCGACGTTACCGTCGAGCTGCGCGGGCGCCGGGCGAGCGCTCGCAGCGTCGTCGCGCTGATGTCGCTCGGCGTCGGCGCGGGCGAGGAGGTCACGCTCGAGGCCGCGGGTGCCGACGCGACGGCGGCGCTGGAGGCGTTC
>JAFEDP010000083.1 GCA_018241545.1 Pseudomonadota bacterium | reverse complement strand
CGGCCTCAGCCTCGCGATCCTCGGCGACCTCGCACTGGCCGCGCCCACTGCGCACTTCACGGTCGCCTACACGGCGGTCGGGCTGACGCCGGATGGTGGCGCGACGTGGCTGCTGCCGCGGCTCGTGGGCCTGCGGCGCGCCCAGGAGCTGGTACTCACCAACCGGCGCGTGCCGGCCGCCGAGGCCGCCGCCCTCGGTCTCGTGACGCGCATCACCGAGGAGGGCCGCCTGCTCGAGGAGGCGCTCGCCACCGCGAGCACGCTCGCCGCGGGCGCGACCGGCGCGCTGGGCGAGGCGCGCCAGCTGCTGCTCGGCAGCTACGACTCCGCGCTCGAGGCGCACCTGGACCGCGAGTCGCGCACGATCGCCGCCGCCACCCGCACCGCGCACGGCCGCGAGGGCATCCGCGCGTTCCTCGCGAAGCAGAAGCCGGACTTCAGCCGCTGACGGCGGCCGATGGCTCAGCGGCGCTGCGGACGCTCGCGATGATAGGCCACCCAGTGGGGCGAGCGCTCCGGGAAGTCCGCGGCCACGGGCTCCGGGTACGCCCGGTTGCGCAGCGGGCTCGCCATCACGCCGGCGAGGTCGCCGGGACGCGCGTAATAGAAGAACGCGAGCGCGCGCTCGGCAAAGCGCCAGCGCCCGTCCTCGAGGCAGTAGCGGTCGTGGTAGCGCAGGCTGGCGACCAGGAACTCACCGTTGCGCACGACCTCGGCGTGGGTGTTCAGCAGGCCGCGCGCGCGGTCGGCGGCCGCCGGGTCGAACCAGATCAGGTGGTCATGGGTGTAGTGGTTGCTCGGCCCGAGCACCGCGAAGCGGCCGTGAAACTGCTCGATCACCTCGGCGCGCCCGTGGGCGTTCATCACGCCGTCGAGCGAACGCATGATGCCTTCGTGGGCGAAGCACTCGGCGATGCCGGCGAGGTCGCGCTCGTCGACCGCGAGGCAGTAGCGCCCGACGAGCTCGCGGATCTCGGCGCGGGCCTCGAGCCGGGCGATGCGCTGCTCGAGCGTCGCGGCGGGCGTCTCTGGGCTCATGGCTGCATTCCTGTCGGCGGGGGGCGATGACGATGGATGCGCTGCGGTACTACGAGGACCTTGCCATCGGCGAAAACGCCGAGTCAAGCGAGCGCGAAGTGACGCGCGAGGAGATGCTGGAGTTCGCGCGACGCTACGATCCACAGTACTTCCACGCTGACCCCGAGGCGGCCCGCGGCTCCGTATTCGGCGAGCTCGTCGCCTCCGGCATCCACACCGCGGCGCTGTGGCGCCAGCTCGACGCCACCATCAGCCGCGGCATCGCCTGGATCTGCGGCGTCGCCTGGGAGGACGTCCGCTGGCCGCACGCGGTTCGCGCCGGCGACCGGCTGCGCGCCCGCTACGAGTGCCTCAGCAAGCGGCCGAGCCGCTCGCACGCCGACCGCGGCGTGGTCGAGATGCTGTACACGCTGCATAACCAGCGCGGCGAGCTGGTCTTCAGCTGCCGCAGCATCAACCTGTGTGCACGGCGGCCGCCACCGTCGACGGCCGCCGGCGGCTAGGCGGCGGCACTGCGACCGGCGTGGCCGCTCAGGTCCCTAGCAGGGCGTCGATTCGCGCGTGGAAGTGGCGGATGCGGCTCTCCTGGTAGTGTCCCAGGTGCACGCGTCCGGTGCCGCTGGCGTGCAGGCCATCCTGCACCAGCGGCATGTTCGCCATGTCCTGGTCGATCACCGGTCCGAGGATCGGCAGCTCCGCGACGTCGGACCAGCGCTCGTGCGGCCCGAGCAGGCGGAATGGCACCGCGGCCGGCCGTGGCTCGCCGTCGCGCACGGGCTTGAGAATCATGACTTCCATCAGGCAGGAATCGACGTCGCGCCCGTTCGGCCGCCAGCGGTAGACGATGTTGGGTGCAAATCCTCCCCACGGCGAGAAGTTGGGGAAGACGTTGTAGACGATCGCATCGAGCAGCTCGGCGTCCGCCGCCCGCGACCAGTCGCCGCCGTAGGCACGCTGGAAGGAGTCGCGCACGAGCCGCCCGAGAGCGGCGCGCGGCGCGCCGGGCCCGAGCCCGGTTGCCGGACGGCCGAGGAGGCCGAGCATGCCGCGCAGCGTCTGGTCGGGCGAGGCGCCGTCGCCGAGGTGCGGGCTCGGCGCCGCGAACGCCGTCAGGTTGCGGTTGACGTTGTCGCCGAGGATGTCGTAGCGGGAGTTCGCGTCCGCGCAGAACTCGAGAATCTGCGGGTGGGTCGCGATCACGTGGAATGACTCCATGAACGCTTCCTGCGCCACCTTCCAGTTGCAGGCGATCACCTTGCCGACGTGCACCGCCTTCCAGCGCGCTTCCAGGCGCCAGCGCGCGAAGTGCGCCGGCAGCACGCCGAGGTAGTCGGCGAGCGGAGGCGCGGCGTCGTCCATGTTCAGGAACACGAAGCCGCCCCAGGTGTCGAGGCGCGCCTCGCGCAGTCGCAGGTCGGCCTCCGGCACGTGCGCGAAGTCCCAGCGGCACGGGAGCGTGCGCAGCTCGCCGTCGAGCGTCCAGCTGAAGCCATGGAACGGGCAGCGCAGGTGCGGGTGGTGGCCGGCGCCGGTCAGCAGCTTGCGCCCGCGGTGCGGGCAAGAGTTGTAGAAGGCGCGGATTCGCCCGCTGTCGGTGCGCACGATCGCGAACGAGTGGCCGACGATCTCATAGGACAGCGCGTCGCCGGCGCGCGGCAGGTCCTCCTCCCGGCACGCCATCTGCCAGACGCGCGGCCACAGCCGCTCGGCCTCGAGCTCGAAGAACTCGCGCGAGGTGTAGCGCTCCGCTGCGAGCGGCGCATCGCCGAAGTCGCCTGGGCTTGCGCGGCGCAGGAAGTCGGGCGCACCGACGCTGTCGGCGTCCAGGTAGTCCGTGTAGCTGGGTGGCAGGCGTTGCTCGCCCATGGTGCGGCTAGTCCCGCGACACCCAGGCGTCGAGCACGCGCGGGATGCGCAGCTCCGAAGGCACCGCCGCACCGATCCGCCGGTCGAGCTCCTCGTGCCAGTGGTAGATCCGCCGCTCCTGGTAGGACAGGCACATGCCGTCGAATCCGCCGCATTCGACCGACTCCTGGATGTGCGGCGCGAACTGCGTGTCCTCCTCGAGGATGCGCTCGAAGTTCGCCATGCGCGTGGGCCACAGCTCGTGGTCCTGGGCCCCCTCCGGTGCAAACCAATGGACCTCGACCGTCATCTGGCGCGCGGACTTCGGCCAGAACAGGCAGAACGGGATCCCGGTCGAGGAGATCGGCGTCACGAGGTTGGGATAGACGTTGTAGGACACGTTCTGGTGCACGAAGATCGAGTCGGCCGAGGCGACCTCCGGCATGCCGACCGCGCCCGGATCCTTCCAATCGGGCCGCCGGTGCGGCGTCGCCATCACCGAGTGCCCGTTCGGCCACAGCACCGAGTAGGTCCCGCGCGAGTCGAGGAAGCGATCGACCGTCTGCGGGTGGATCGACTTCAGGTGGTAGGTCTCGAGGAAGGCGTCGAGCAGCACCTTGACGTTGCAGGCGATGTCGAAGCTCTTAGCGCCGATGAAGCGCATGCGCTCGAGCTGCATGTTGGCGAGGTGCTGCGGGATCACGCCGAGGTGCTCGAGCAGCGGCGGCGCGTCCCGGTCCTCGTTGATGAAGACCCAGTTGCCGAGCCGCTCGCAGCGGATCTCGAGCAGGCCGCGGCAGGCCAGGTCGAGGCCCGGGAAGTCGCGCTTCTCGCGCACCGCCAGCAGGCGTCCTGCGAGGTCGTAGCTCCAGCCGTGGTAGCGGCAGAAGAAGCCCTGCGTCTGGCCCTGGTCCGCCTCGACGAGCGGAGCGCCGCGATGGCGGCAGGCGTTGTAGAAGGCGCGAATGCGGTCGTCCTTGCCACGCACGATCACGATCGGTGAGCCGGTCTTGCGCCAGAGGCGGAAGCTGCCGACCCGCGGCAACTCGTCGCTGTGCAGGGCATACAGCCAGCTGCGTTTCCACAGGTAGCGCTCCTCGAGTTCGAGGAAACGCGGGTCGGTGTAGCGGCCGACCGGAATCACCGGCAGAGCCGGGAAGTCCTGTGGCGTCGTGTCGCGCTCCTGTTCCCGGCGCATGCCGGCGAAGAGCGCCTGCTCGGCGGCTGCAAGCATCCGATCCCCCTCGTGGTTCAGACTCCCGCTCGGAAGGCTACGGGCCGTTCCGCGGAAGCGGCCATTGCGGAAAATCCGGACTGATGGTTCGTAACAGTCAGCGGTGACTGTTTTAAGTATTTGTTTTTATTTGACTTGTGCGTGATCGATGAGTCGCCGGGTGCCCGGTCGCCTCGCTCGTGCTCACGGAGTCCGGCAGCCGGCTCGAACCACCGCGGCCGAGCGCCAGGCCGGTCGCCGGGTCGACGTTTTCAACGGCGTTGCGGGTCGCGCCGGCGATCCGGGTGGACCGCGGCAGGGATGGAAGCGGCTGCCGGCCGCGGCCCGTGTGCCGCGCCGGACCGTACCGCTATGATGCGGTGCCGGGTGGCCACCGCCATGCCGAGGATCCTGCATGAACGCGCTCGTCCCCGCGCTGCTGTGCGGCGCACTCGCCGCGGCCGCCGTCCACGCCGCCCCGACCGCCCCGCCTCCGGTCGCGGCCGGCGCCGCCCAGGTCTTCGAGATCGAGCGCTTCCGGCTGGAGAACGGGACGGTGCTCCCGCGCGCGCAAGTCCGCTATGCCACCTGGGGCCACCTCAATGCCGCACGCGACAATGCGATCCTGCTGCCGTCGCACTACATGGCCGACATCCACGGTTACGACTGGCTGATCGGGCCGGGCAAGGCGCTGGACCCGGCGCGCGACTTCCTGATTGCGACCGAACTCTTCGGCAATGGCCACTCGTCCTCGCCGAGCAATACGCCGGAGCCGTTCCACGGCCCGCGCTTCCCGCTGACCACGATCCGCGACAACGTCGAGGCGACGAGGCGCCTGCTCGAGGAGCGTCTCGGCGTGACGCACCTGCGCGCGGTGATCGGCTTCTCGATGGGCGGGCAGCAGGCGTTCCAGTGGGCGGTCAGCCACCCGCGCTACGCCGACCGGATCGTCGTGACGGCGGCGACCGCCAGGACGTGGCCGCACGGCGTCGTCCGGCTCGAGGGCGAGATCGCCGCGATCGCGGCGGACCCCGCGTTCCGGGGTGGCGACTACGAAGCGCCGCCGACCCGCGGCCTCGACGCGTTCGGCCTCGTCTGGGCGGGCTGGTTGTTCTCGCAGCAGTGGTGGCGCGAAGAGCACTGGCGCGACGGCGCGCCCGCCGGCACGACCTTCGAGCAGGCGCTCGATCGCTTCCGCCACGACTTCATTCCGGGCGCCGACGCCAACGACCTGATCCTGCAGATGCGCACCTGGGAGCGGCACGACGTCGGCGCGACGCCCGGCTTTGGCGGAGACCTCCGGCGGGCGCTCGGCTCGATCGAGGCGCCACTCCTCTACATGCCCTCGACCACCGACCTCTATTTCCCGCTCGGCGATGCCGAGGTCGAGGCCGGGTTCATACCGCACGTCGTGTGGCGACCCATCGTGTCCGTCTGGGGCCACACGGCCGGTGCCGCCAGCAATCCAGCTGACGCGAAGTTCCTCAATGAGACGATCGCCGCATTCCTCGCGGCGCCGTCGCACTGAGCACTGGGACGCGTGTCCGCTCATGCGCGGGCGGCGCCCTGCGCGTGACGGAGCACGCCTGGGAGCCTCGTCGGCGCGGATTCGTCGTGCCGAGCGCGGGGCCGGCGCCTACGGCGTGTAGCTGCGCCGTTCCCTCAAGGTCGCCGGGTCGAACCCCGCGACGCGCTTGTAGCTCTGAGCGATCTCCGCCCGCTCGCCCAGCGGGAACACGACGTCGAGATCGGCCCCGGCCGCGGCGCGTTCGTTGGCGACTTCCAGAACCCGGTCCGGGCCGTGCGCGCGGTTCATCATCACGATCCGCGAGGTGGGCGGCCGTCGCTCCTCCTCGTAGCGAGCGAGCGCCGTCTCGGGATCGGAGGCGGTGGCGAGGTGGAAGGCGAGCGCACGCGCATCGATGATGCCCTGCGTCGCGCCGTTCGAGCCGATCGGGTACATGGGGTGCGCCGCGTCGCCCGCGAGCGTGACGCGGCCGTGGGTCCAGCGGGGGAGCGGATCCCGGTCGACCATCGGGAACTCGTACACCGCCTTCGCGCCGCGGACGATCGTGATGACGTCGATCGCACCCCACGTCCAGCCCGCGTAGCGGTGCAGCCAGGGCTCAGGATCGACGCGCCGGTTCCAGTCCTCGCGTGCGATGGCGCCGAGCTCGGCGGTGGGCAGGTCGCAGATCCAGTTGTAGAGCGTGGACTCGGCATCCATGGCGATCGGGTAGCCGACGAACTTCTGTCGGGAGTGGCCCGTCCAGCTCATCTGCGCGGGCACCGCGTGGGCGGGCAACTGCGTCGTCCCCCGAAAGAGCGAGATGCCGTTCCATTTCGGCACACCCTCGTCCGGGTACAGCTGACGCCGCACGGCGGAGTGAATGCCATCCGCCCCGATCACGACGTCCGCCTCGATGGGGGGGTGCCTGCGCCCGGTCTCGCGCTCGACGAAGGCGAGCGAGACGGACGGGCCCAGCGGCGTGAACGCAGTGAGTGCATGGCCGTCGCGCAGCGCGTCCCGGCCCAGTTGCGCGATCACCTGAGTGCGCAGGAACTGCTGGAAGCGGCCGCGATGGATCGCGACCTGCGGCCAGTCGTAACCGGCCGCCCGTCCGCGCGGCTCGCGCCACACCTCGCGGCCGTCCGCCATCCGGTATACGAGCGCGTCGATCGGCACGCCGAGCGCCTCGACATCGGCCAGGAGCCCGAGCTCGGCGAGTTCGCGAACCGCGTGCGGCAGGAGATTGATGCCGACGCCGAGCGGCTGCGGATCGCGGACCGCCTCGTAGACGGTGGGCCGGAGCCCGGCGCGTGCGAGCGCGAGTGCCGTCGTGAGCCCGACAATGCCGCCGCCGACGATCGCGATGCGCATGGTGGAGACGAGCCTGCCCGGACGGTCAGTCGACCTGGTAGACCTGGATCAGCCGGTCGTTCTCGGCCGCGCCCTTCGCGAGCTCGAGGCCCTTCGGCACGTCGGTGAGCGTCGCGATGAAGAGGTGGCGGTTGAGCCAGTCGTAGCGGCCGACCGGTGCGGTGAACTGCGGCGCGAGGCGGTAGCGCTCCTCGCCCGGCTTCGCACCCGGGTAGGTGAGGCCGACGTTGTGGATGATGATCGTGACGCCGTCGTCGGTCCGCAGGCGGTAGAGGGCGTCGACGACCTCGACGCCGTCCGGCCGTACGACCGGAAAATCACCGCCTCCGGGCACGACCGTACCGCGGATGCCTGGCCCCTCGAAGCGCCCGCCGACGATCGGCCAGATCTCGGTGCGCCGACCATCCTTGCTCTCGGCCGCCACCCCGGGCTTCTCGGGCGCGGAACAGGTGACGACGAGCTGCATCACCAGCTTCAACCGCGGCGGGTCCTGCGGGACGAGTGGCCAGGCAGCCGGTTCGGCGATGGCGTCGCCGCCGGACAGGAGGATGGTCAGCAGCAGCGGGACGGCAAGCACGAGTCGCATGAGGGCTCTCTATCCGACGTGGCGCGCCTCATGATGACACGGCAGGCCTCGACCATGGGAACGTGCGGCGGCGGCCGCGGTGGTTCGACGGCGGTGCGGCCTGCCGAGCCGGACGACGGACTGCGAGGCGGGTCGCTGCAGGCCGCGCCGCGCCGTCGCCTCGTGGTGCGCGGCGAGCGCCGCTACCGGTCAGGGTGCGATCGCCGCGCAGGTCGGGGCCGATACCGACGTCAGAATCTCACCCCGAACTGGATCGGCAGGTACTCGATGGACTGTGGACCGGACAGCCGGTGATAGCTCACCTCCACGAAATAGGACTGGCCGTGGTTCGGCGTGAATTGAAAGCCGAGGCCTGCCGTCCACCCGAAGCGCGTCCTGCTGTCGTCGTAGACGACGACGTCGCCCGGGAAGACGCCGAAATCGCAGTAGCCGAAGTAGGGGTCGCAGAAGTCCCCCTGGAAGAGCGCCGTCTGCGTCAGCTGCAGGCTCGTGTAGTAGGCGCCCGCCTGCGCGAACCCGTACACGCTCGTCCGGTCGGTGAGCGGGACCGTGTACGACGGGCCAATCGACAGCGACGTGAACTCGCCACTGCCCGAGTCGACCTGTACGCCGGTGACCGACGTGCCGTAGTCCAGGAAGCGATTGGTCGCGCTGTGCGAACTGAAGCTGACATCGGCCCGCAGTCCCAGCGGTCCCCCGGACGGCGAGTAGGTGAGTCCGCCGGAGAAGGCGTAGCCGCCCTGCAGGTAGTCGGCGATCTGGCCGATCGGTACCGAATACCCTCCGGCGATGTGCCAGGAGATGGGCGAGGGGTCACGGTACTCATCGGCCATGACAGCCCCGGCGGGGACCAGCGCAAGTGCGAGCAGGGTTGCAGGAAAGGTGATCCGCATGGTGGGTTCCTCGACAGCCGGACCACGGGATTGGACAGCCTTAAGCCGCAAAAGTTGACCGCGGCGCAGCCGCCCGTGCCGGGCATTCATTAACCGCGCTTCAGGTTCGGTGCGTGCGGCTGCAGACGGCTGCGGCGGGACCAGAATCACGCCGCGGGCCGCGGCAGCGGTTGGCGACACCGAACGGCAGGCGGAGACCACCCGGTGTCGTCGCGTGGCGGTCCAGTACGCGAACGCGTAGCGGCCGACGCGCTGACCGCGTGTTTCACTCGGCAAGGACGTCGCACTGCCGCGCGTCGCCGACCGGGAACCAGAGGTCAGGCGTCCGTTGACCGCTCGGCGCCGACGTACCGCGCGAGCGCGGCACCGAGGTCGCTGGGGTCAGCCACACGCCAGCCCTGCTCCCGAAAGGCCTGCCACTCCGCGGCCGTCGGGTAGGTGTAGTAGCGGCCCTCGTCGCGGGATTGCACACGCGACGCCGGACGCTCGCCGCGGGCGAGCGTCTCGAGTGCCGCCGCAACCATCTCGGTGCCCGGACCATACAAGGCCATGACGTGCCAGAGGAGCGAGCGGTTGCGATCGACCGGAACCCGCCGGGTATCGACGATGGCGCCGGTGTCGATCGAGCCGTCCTCGATGTAATGCAGGGTGCAGCCGATCTCGCGCTCGCCCGCCAGCAGCGCGCGGAAGGTCGCCAGGACGCCGCGGTAGTCCGGCAGCACGCCGGAGTGGAGGTTCAGGACGCCGAGTCGGGGGACGCTGATGACCGGGTTCTTCAGGATCACGCCGTAACGCAGGGTCAAGACGAGGTCCGGCCCGAACTCGCGTACGACGGCCAGCCCATCGCCGGCGTTGGGCTGCGGAAGGGCGAGCATGCGCATCGCTCGATGGCGCGCGATCTCCGCGAAAGTCAGGTGCCGGCGGCCGTCGTCGGCCAGTCCCGCGCGCTCCACGAGGGGAAACCAGTAGTCGTTCGGGATGGACTGTTCCGCCGTCCGAAGCTCGCGGCGCTCGGCCGGCTCGTCCGGGGCCGCTCTGCCGACGCGTTCGCTGAGGCCCACGAGCACGTCGTGCGGCGCGAGCGACGGCAGCAGCAGGTTGAGAGCGAGATTGCTCGGCAGATCGCGATTGACGCAGACGAGGATGCGCATGGGGACGCGAACGAACCTTCTACCGCGGCCAGTGGTTGACGGGGCCGATGCCAGCGCCGGCTCCCGCTCAGACTAGCACGCGAACATCGAGGTCCCGCGGCGTCAAGGCGGCAGATCCGATCATGGCGCCGAGCGGGCGCACCAGCCAGTGCGGCAGGCATGCCTCGGGCCGCGGGGCGAGGCAATGGTGGAAGTGACGATCCGGAGGGCGGAGGCCTGCGCGCCCGATCAGCGAGCGCGCGCCGTCCGCTCTCGCGCGCGGCGCGTACGGAACCGCACGCGACCGCCGCCGCTTCCCCCGCCGTGCGAGCCGGGGAGGTCAGACCGCACTGAACAGCGGCTTGCCGAGCATCGATGGGTCGACGGTGATGCCAAGCCCGGGACCCGTGGGCGCACTGCCGACGCCCGCGACACTTCGCGGCTGGTGACCCGCAACGTGCTCGTTCGTCCAGTCGTTCATGAAGGACACCGTCAGCAGGGTTCCGGGCCGCGTGCTTGCCGCGAGGTGCGCCGATGTCGCCGACACGATGTCCCCGCCCCAGGTGTCCTCGATCGTGACCTGGACGCCGAGCGCATCGCAGACCTCCCGCAGCGTTCGCGCGCGGCTCAATCCGCCGACGCGGGAAACCTTGAGGTTGACCGCGCCCGCGCCGCCGTCGCGAATCGCACGCAGCAGGCTCGGCAGGTCCGTGATGATCTCGTCGTACACCATGGGCAGCGTCGTGTGCCTGCGGACCTCGATGCATTCCTCCATCGTCGGGCACGGCTGCTCCAGGTAGAGCCGCGGCAGATCAGCCATCGCTCTGGCCGCGATGAGCGCGTCATT
>JAFEDP010000839.1 GCA_018241545.1 Pseudomonadota bacterium | reverse complement strand
GATCGGCCCGGGGCTCGTCGGCGGCGCGCTGCTCGGCCAGCTCGCCTCGCAGCTCGAGCGGCTGCGGGCGAGCGCCCAGGTCGACCTGCGCGTGCGCGGCATCGTGCGCTCCTCGCAGATGCTGCTGGCGCCAGAGGCGATCGACCCGGCGCAGTGGCGCGGGGCGTTCGAGGCCGGCGCGGTCGCGACCGACCTCGCGGCGTTCGCGCGCCACGTCAACGCCGAGCACCTGCCGCACGCGGTGATCATCGACTGCTCGGCGAGCGCCGAGGTCGCGCGCCACTACCGCGACTGGCTCGCCGCCGGCATCCACGTCGTGACGCCGAACAAGAAGGCCAACAGCGGCCCGCTCGACTACTACCAGTCGCTGCGCGAGGCGCGACGCGAGGGCGCCACGCACTACCTGTACGAGGCCACGGTCGGTGCCGGCCTGCCGGTGATCCAGACGCTCAGGGACCTGCGCGAGACCGGCGACACCGTGCGCTCGATAGAGGGCATCTTCTCCGGGACGCTCGCGTACCTGTTCAACGTCTACGACGGCCGCGAGCCGTTCTCGGCGATCGTGCGCGCCGCCAAGCAGAAGGGCTACACCGAGCCCGACCCGCGCGACGACCTCTCGGGCACCGACGTCGCCCGCAAGCTGATCATCCTCGGCCGCGAGATCGGCCTGCACCTCGAGCTCGCCGACGTCGAGGTCGAGAGCCTGGTGCCGCCGGCGCTCGCCGGCTGCGGCGCCGAGGAGTTCATGGCGCGGCTGCCCGAGTACGACGCGGCGATGGCGGCGCGCTTCGCCGAGGCGAGCGCCGCGGGCGAGGTGCTGCGCTACGTCGGCCGGCTCGACGCGAGCGGGCGCGCAACCGTCGGGCTCGTGCGCCTCGAGCGCCGCCACGCCTTCGCCAACATCGCCCTGACCGACAACGTGGTGCGCTTCGAGACCGAGCGCTACTGCGACAACCCGCTGATCGTGCAGGGGCCGGGCGCCGGGCCCGAGGTCACCGCCGGCGGGGTGTTCGGCGACCTCCTGCGCCT
>JAFEDP010000838.1 GCA_018241545.1 Pseudomonadota bacterium | reverse complement strand
CAGCGACCAGGACGCGACCTTCGGGTGCGGCGTGATGTGGCTCGAGGCGCCGTAGGTGTAGCCCTTGTCCTCGCGCAGGTTCTGGTCGAGCCGCGACAGCAGCGAGCCGCCGAGCACGGCGTTGGCCAGCGACAGGTCCATGAACCCCGGCGCCGCCGGCGTCGGCACCGGCAGTCCGAGCAGGATCGTCGACTGCGCCGCACCCGGCCGGTCGATGAGCCGCACCACGCGCGCGCGCGAGCCGGCCGGCGCGGTCACCTGCGGCGGCGGCCCGGCGTCCCAGTCGCCGAACGCGCTCGCGAGCGCGCTGCGCAGCGCCGCCTCGTCGAAGCGCCCGGCGACGTAGACGTGAGTGCGCGCCGCGCCGAATTCCCCGGCGACGAACCTGCGCACGTCCTCGATCGTCATCGCCGCGATCTGGGCGTCGCTCGGCAGCGGCCGGCCGTAGACGCTGTCGCCCCACAGCAGCCCGCCGAAGGCCTCGCCTGCGATCGCCTGCGGCTGCGAGCGCGCGATCGCCATCTGGCGCGTCATGTCGGCCTTGAGGCGCGGCAGCTCCGCGCCCGGCAGCCGCGGACGGCGCAGCACGTCGGCGATCAGCGCCAGCGCATCGCCGCTGCGCTCGGCGAGCACGTCGAGCGACACGCTCATCGTGTCGGGGCCGGCGCCGACGTCGAGCGCGCCGCCCATCTCGGCCGCGGCGCGCGCGATGGCCGCCGCGTCGCGTGCCCCCGCGCCCTCCTTCAGCAGGCTCGCGGCCAGGTCGGCGAGCCCGGGATGGGCGCCGTCGGCGACGTTGCCGGTGCGCAGCGTCACGAGGATCGTCGCCTTGGGCACGGCGCCGAACGGCACCAGCGTCACGGCGAGCCCGTTGGCGAGCCGGTAGTCGTGCTTGGCCGGCAGCGCGAACGGGTGCGGCTGGCCGACCGGCGGGGCGAACTCGCGCGCCGGCAGCGCGGCGGTGGCGAGCAGCGCCGCGAGGCCGAGCGCCGCGGCGAGGCGGCCGGCGAAGCGGCTCATGGCGCGCCCCCAGCGGC
>JAFEDP010000837.1 GCA_018241545.1 Pseudomonadota bacterium | reverse complement strand
CGACCTCGGCGGAGGCCTCGGGGTACCGGACCGGCCGGGCCGGCTGCCGGTCGACCTCGCCGGGCTCGACCGCGCGCTCGTGGCGTTCCGCGAGCGCGAGCGGCGCTACGCGCTGTGGCTCGAGCCCGGCCGCTACCTGGTGGCGGCCGCCGGCGTGCTGCTGGCGCGCGTCACGCAGCTCAAGGGCAAGGGCGCCAAGCAGTACCTCGGCGTCGCCACCGGCATGAACTCGCTGATCCGGCCGGCGCTGTACGGCGCGCACCACGAGATCGTGAACCTGACGCGGCTCGAGGAGCCGGCCACCGAGGTCTACGAGGTCGTCGGTCCCATCTGCGAGTCGGCCGACGT
Organism: Pseudomonadota bacterium; assembly: GCA_018241545.1. GTDB lineage: Bacteria > Pseudomonadota > Gammaproteobacteria > Steroidobacterales > Steroidobacteraceae > CAIKZZ01. The sequence continues at coordinate 690 of JAFEDP010000837.1, read as the reverse complement.
GCTCGGCCACGAGCGCAGCCTGCCGGCGAGCCGCGAGGGCGACGTGCTCTTGATCGCGACCGCCGGCGCCTACGGGCATTCGATGAGCTCGCGCTACAACCTGCGCGAGCCGGCCGAGGAACTGCTGCTGTAGCGGCGCGCGCCGCGGGGAGTGCGAGATGCGGGTCGGGATCGTCGGCTGGCGCGGCATGGTGGGCTCGGTGCTGGTCGAGCGCATGAGGGCGGAGGGCGACTTCGCCGCCGTCGAGCCCGTGTTCTTCTCCACGACCCGCGCCGGCCAGCCGGCACCGGACGTCGGCCGGCCGCTGCCCGCGGTGCGCGACGCCAACGACGTCGCCGCGCTCGCGGCGATGGACGTGGTGCTGTCCTGCCAGGGCGGCGACTACACCGGCGCGGTGCACCCGCGGCTGCGCGCGCACGGCTGGGACGGCTACTGGGTCGACGCGGCCTCGACGCTGCGCATGCAGCCCGAGGCGACCGTGATCCTCGACCCGGTCAACCGCCCGGTCATCGACGCGGCGCTCGCGGCCGGCCGGCGCGACTTCATCGGCGGCAACTGCACCGTGTCGCTGATGCTGATGGGGCTCGGCGGGCTGTTCCGCGACGACCTCGTCGAGTGGGCGACCGCCATGACCTACCAGGCCGCCTCCGGCGCCGGCGCCGCGAACATGCGCGAGCTGCTCGCGCAGA
>JAFEDP010000836.1 GCA_018241545.1 Pseudomonadota bacterium | reverse complement strand
CGAGTCGGACCTCGCGCGCGAGCTCGCCGCCGAGGAGCAGCGCACCGGCGCCGTCAACGCGGGCCTGCAGGCGCGCTACGCAGCCGAGATCCGCGCCCGCGTCGAGCGCGCCTGGATCCGCCCGCCGACGGCGCGACCGGGCCTCAAGTGCACCGTGCAGGTCACCCAGGTGCCGGGCGGCACCGTCACCGACGTCAAGGTCGGCGACTGCAACGGCGACGACGCCGTGCAACGCTCGATCCGGGACGCGGTGCTGCGCGCCTCGCCGCTGCCGGCGCCGCCCGACCCGAGCCTCTTCGAGCGCAAGCTCTCGCTGGTGTTCGCCCCCAATGACTGACCCGATCCGCCGGCTCCTCCTGCGCCTCGCGCTGCTCGGCCTCGCGCTCGCGAGCCTGCCGGCGCAGGCGCAGCTCACCATCCAGATCACGCGCGGCGTGACGACGCCGATCCCGGTCGCCGTCGTGCCCTTCGGCGGCGCCGGGCCGCTGCCGGTCGACGTCGCGCAGGTGGTCGGTGCCGACCTCGAGCGCAGCGGACGCTTCGCGACCCTGCCGCGCGAGTCGCTGCCGCAGCGCCCGGTGCGGGCCGGCGAGGTGGACTTCGCGCAATGGCGCCTCGTCAAGACCGACTTCGTCGTGATCGGCCGGGTGGTGCCGGACGCCGACCACCTCGCGGTCGAGTTCGAGCTCTTCAACGTCGTCACCGGCGAGCGGCTGCTCGGCTACAGCCAGCCGGCGACGACGGCGACGCTGCGGCTCGCCGCGCACCGCGTCGCCGACCGCATCTACGAGAAGATCCTGGGCGTCCCGGGCGCGTTCGCGACCCGCATCGCCTACGTCTCGCTCGAGGGCAGCGGTGCACAGCGCCACTGGCGGCTGGTGGTGGCCGATGCCGACGGCGAGAACGCCCGCACCGTGGTCGAGTCGCCCGAGCCCTTGATGTCGCCGGCGTGGTCGCCGGACGGCACGCGCCTCGCCTACGTCTCGTTCGAGGGCCGGCTGTCGGCGATCTTCGTGCAGTCGCTCGCCACCGGCGAGCGCG
>JAFEDP010000835.1 GCA_018241545.1 Pseudomonadota bacterium | reverse complement strand
CCCGTCCCCGCGCCCGTCCGCCCGGGCGTCTGTGTTGCGATGCCGGGTCACTATGGGGCGATGGACTCGCGCGGTCAATGCTGCTCCGCAGCATGTATGGTGCATCGCAACATACAACCGGCCTAGGGATCAGGCCTGGGGTGGCGCTTCCTCAGCGGGCGTCGGCGGCTGGAGCGGCAGCCACAGGCGGAACCGGCTGCCCTCCCCGGGCGCGCTCTCGAGGTCGATCCGCCCGCCGAGCGAGTGCGCGAGGTCCGAGGCGATCGCGAGCCCGAGCCCGACGCCGCCGTAGTGCTCGCGGACCTCGCCGCTCGCCTGCATGAACGGCTCGAACACCGCCGTCTGGCGCTCCTGCGCGATGCCGATGCCGGTGTCGGCCACGTCGATGCGCAGCATCCCGGGGCGAGCGCCACGCACATCGACGCGCACGCGGCCCACGGCGGTGAACTTCACCGCGTTGCCGACCAGATTGGCCAGGATCTGGCCGAGGCGCACCGGGTCGGTCAGGAGCTCGGCCGGGGCCATCGGATCGACGACGCCCTCGAAGGCGAGACCCTTGGCGCGCGCGGTCGCGGCGATCGGGTCGAGCGTGCGGGCCAGCAGCTCGCGCAGGTTGGTCGGCCGGCGCTCGAGCGGCAGCCGCGTGCGCTCGAGCCGCGCGAGGTTCAGCAGGTCGTCCACCAGCCGCGCCATCGACTGCGCCGCGTAGTTGATGTTGCGCAGCTCCGGCGGCGTGCCCGGTGCCTCGGGGTCGGGCGCGAGGATCTCGGCCGCGGTCATGATCGCCTGCAACGGCGTGCGCAGGTCGTGGCTCATCATCGCGAGGAAGTCGGACTTGGCGGCGCTCGCCCGCTCGGCGGCCGCCGTCGCCTCGCGCAGGCGCACCTCGTCGGCCTTGCGGCGCGTGATGTCGGTGCCGCTCTCGAGCACGAGCGGACTCCCGCCGTCGCCCGGATCGACCCACTGCAGCCGCGTCAGCATCACGAGCGTGCCCCCGGCGGCCGAGCACTGCACGAGCTCGCCGCTCCACTCCCCGGCGGC
>JAFEDP010000834.1 GCA_018241545.1 Pseudomonadota bacterium | reverse complement strand
CGCCTGCTATTTCATCGCCGGCAGCCGGCGGTCCGAGGCGCCACCGCCACCGCCCGCCGCGCGACCACGGCCCTTCGTACCGCCCACCGTTCCGGCCGGGGCGTCACCACCGAAGAAGCGCGAGGGCTGCTGAGCGAGCGCGCCGGTCACGGCCGCGCGGTCGAACGGGTCGGTGGTGTCGGCGTTGAAGTCGGGGCCGTCAGGATCCGAAGGATCTCCGCGGTCGTGAATGGCCGGACACCGCCCGATCCGCCGTGGTCGCGGCCACCCCTTAGGTCGGTCCAGGCGTCGCCGGGCAGTCCGTCGGCCAGGGCGGCCCGAGCTGGTGCGAACGACCACTCGGAGCCGCGGCGTGACAGCGTGCCGCTGCCAAGGCCGAGCGCGAGCGACGATCGATGGCAACTGTCGCAGCTGCGTGCGCGACCGGTCGTGTGCGGCTCGAGTGCCGCGAACCGCCGGATGAATAGAGGCCGGACGAACGTCGGGTGCTCGACCGTCATGATCATGCCGGGCACGACCGGGACAATCCGGTTCGCGGCGTCGACGCCGAGCGTCGGGAGCTCGGCGCGGGAATCCCATCCGCGCTCGTGCCACTCGCCCGGCGTTTCCCGGCGCTCCACGAAGTCCCACTGCTTCCCGGCCGGGTCGAAGCGCTCGTGACAGCCGTAGCACTGCGGTGCCCAGCGGCTGTGGCAGGCCGAGCACTCGAGCCGCCGGTGATCCGGCGCGCTAGGGTGACTCGCGGCGGTGTAGGGCGGCGCGCGATGCGGCTCGCCGCCGGCGCGCGGGTATACCCAGGCGCCATCGGGACGCCACTCGACATTGTCGAGCGGCGTCCCGCGCCGTCTGGTGACCACGAAGCGGCTGGCGGCCGTGACCGCAAAACGCACACGCGTCCGCAGCGACGCGTAGCGCTCCGGCCACTGGTCGGTCGTGCGTATCGCCTCGGTTCCGCCGTGGCAGTCAGTGCAGGCCACGTCGAGCACGTCATGCTTGCCTGCGCCGCTCACGGCGAGGCCCATGACCTCGGCCCCCGCATGGC
>JAFEDP010000833.1 GCA_018241545.1 Pseudomonadota bacterium | reverse complement strand
AACTCGTAGTCGAACGAGGCGTAGCCGCGGCTGACGCTCTTCAGCCGGTCGAAGAAGTCGAGCACCACGTCCGCGAGCGGCAGCTCGTACTGCAGCGACACCTGGCTGCCGACGTACAGCATCTTCTTCTGCACGCCGCGCTTCTCGGTGCACAGGCCGAGCACGCCGCCGACGTGCTCCGGCGGCACCAGGATGTTGGCGGTGATGATCGGCTCGCGCATCTCCTGGATGCGGTCGGTGGGCGGGAGCTTGGAGGGGTTGTCGACGTACTCGGTCCGGCCGTCGGTCGCGACGATCTCGTAGACCACGGTCGGGGCGCTGGTCACGAGGTCGAGGCCGTACTCGCGCTCGAGCCGCTCCTGCACGATCTCCATGTGCAGCAGGCCGAGGAAGCCGATGCGGAAGCCGAAGCCGAGCGCGCTCGACACCTCCGGCTCGAAGTGCAGCGCCGAGTCGTTCAGCTTGAGCTTGTGCAGCGCGTCGCGGAACTGCTCGTAGTCGTCGGACGAGACCGGGAACAGCCCGGCGAACACCCGCGGCTGGATGCGCTTGAAGCCCGGCAGCGGCGCGGTGCACGGGTCGGCCTCGAGCGTCAGCGTGTCGCCGACCGGCGCGCCGTCGATCTCCTTGATGCCGGCGATCACGAAGCCGACCTCGCCGGCGGCGAGCTCGTCGCCGTCGACGCGCTTGGGCGTGTAGCGGCCGAGGCGCGCGCACTCGTGGGCGCGGCCGGTCGACCAGACGCGCAGCTTCTGGCCGCGCCGCAGCCGGCCGTTCATGACCCGCACCAGCGACACGACGCCGACGTAGTTGTCGAACCAGGAGTCGATGATCAGTGCCTGCAGCGGCGCGTCCGGGTCGCCCTTCGGCGGCGGGACGCGCGCGACGATCGCCTCGAGCAGCTCGCCGACGTTCTCGCCGGTCTTGGCCGACACCCGCACCGCGTCGGCGGCCGGGATGCCGATGATCTCCTCGATCTCGTTGATGACGCGGGCCGGGTCCGCCGACGGCAGGTCGATCTTGTTGATGACCGGCAGCACTTCG
>JAFEDP010000832.1 GCA_018241545.1 Pseudomonadota bacterium | reverse complement strand
GCATGCCGCTGCCGTACATGATGCCCGGCACGATCAGGAAGCCGCCGCCGATGCCAAAGCAGCCGGCGACCGCGCCCGCCAGCAGCCCGACGCCGACCAGCCACACGGCGATGCCCGGGTTGAGGCGCACGGCCGGGTCGCCACCCGCCGCCTGGGGCCGCAGCATCCCGACTCCAACCGCGACCATCACGATCGCGAACAGGAACAGCAGGTGGCGGCCGTCGAAGGCCTTACAGAGCGTCCAGCCGGCAGCAGCGCCGACCGCCCCCCGCGCCGGCGAACACCATGGCGCATGGCCACTTGACGTTGCCATGGCGCCAGTGACCTGCGAGATTCACGAGCGCGTTGAGGCCTCCGGCAACGGCGCTGGTGCCGACCGCCACGCGCGGATCAGCGACCCAGACGGCGTACAGCAGCAGCGGCACCGCGAGGATCGAGCCGCCTCCGCCGATCAGGCCCAGCGAGAAGCCGACCAGGGAGCCACCCATCACCGTGATCAGAGCGTTCATCGAATCCCGGTCATCCCGTGACGCGGTGCGGTTGCCGCTGGCCTCGCGGCGGTGGGTCATGACCATACTGGCAGGTCTCTCGCTTTGCGCGATGGCTTCGGCCGTCGCGGACAGCTGCATCAACTGCCACCCCGGGCGTGACCACGGGCTCGGCGCTGCGCACGCGTCGATCGCCAACGACTGCGCGCGCTGCCACGGCGGCGACCGCCGCAGCGCCATTCTGCCCGCCGCACACGCGGGGCTGATCGCCTACCCCGGGCTCCTCGCAAACGCGGCCGGCACCTGCGGTACCTGCCACCCGGCTGAGCTCGCGGGCGTCGCGCACGGGATCATGGCACGCGGCGAGGGCCTCGTCCGGCGCACCCGCGCGACCTTCGGCGAGGCCGGCAGCTCGGCGGGACCGGTGGACCTGCAGCATCTGGGCCATACGCCGGCTGACTCGCTGCTGCGCAAGGAGTGCGCCAGTTGTCACCTCGGTCAGCCGAAGACCCAGCACGCGCTCGACGCGGTGCATGACCGCGGTGGCGGTTGCCTCGCAT
>JAFEDP010000831.1 GCA_018241545.1 Pseudomonadota bacterium | reverse complement strand
GCCGTGCAGCGCCACGTGCTCGACGGCGGCGCGGCGCCGGCGGCGCTCGCGCGCCTGCAGCAGGTGGCGGCCGGCGGCGGCAACGTGTTCGCGGCGCTGATGAGCACCGTGCGCGTCGCCTCGCTCGGGCAGATCACGCGCGCGCTGTACGCGGTCGGCGGTCAGTACCGGCGCAACATGTAGCGCCGGCGCGGCTCAGGGCGGGGCCGGGCCGGCCAGGCACTGCGCCATGCCCGGGTCGTCGACGAGCTCGCCGACCGCGTGGGCGAGCGTGCGGGCCACGAGCGGCTCGGTCGTCGAGGTCGCCGGTAACAGCAGGAAGGTCGCGGAGCCCCATTCGCGCCGCTCGTACGCGTGCACGTAGTGCCGCGCGCCGGGGGCGTCGCACACGGCGCTCAGGCGCACGCGGGCCTCGTACTGCTCGTACGGCACCAGCAGGCCGGCGTGGTAGTGGACGGCGACCTCGAGGACCCCGACCGTCAGTCGCGGTGCCGCGGCGGCGCCGTCGCCGGGCTCGAAGCCGCGCTGGCGCAGCGCCGTGCGTAGCGCGCGGCCGACGACGGTCTCGATCGGTGGCTCGGCGTAGTCGCCGTGGTTGATCGTCCTGGCCGGCCGCCAGTCCTGGACCCCGAGCGCGACGGCGCCGGCGCCGACGACCGCGGCGCCGGTCTCCACCGGCCACGGCGGGATGGCGAACGGCCGCTGCGGCGCCGGGGCGCAGGCGGCCACCCCGCACAGGAGCGCCGACAGCGCGGCGATCGCTCTCGCGCGTCCCATGGACCCCCCTCGGGCGGCGCGGCGCCCGCCCGGCCGCGAGCATGGCACGGCGCCCGGCCAGCCGTCAGGAGTCGAGATCGGGCTCGCCGAGCCGGGCGCGGATGGCCTCGCGCGCCGCGTCCTTGAGCGCGACCGCGAGCTGGCGCTCGCTGTCGACGGCCGGGGTGGGCAGCGGCGCGAGGATCTCGACGTCGATCGGGCCGCGCCGCGGCAGCCACTGCGAACACGGCAGCACCGCGCGCGCGCCGAAGATCGCCGTCGGCACGACCGGCAG
>JAFEDP010000830.1 GCA_018241545.1 Pseudomonadota bacterium | reverse complement strand
GCCCGCTCGCTGCGCCCGCTGCGCGCCCTCGCGCCGTTCCTGCGCCCGTACCGCGCGCGCGCGATCCTCGCGCTCGGCGCGCTGGTGGTGGCGGCGGCGGCCATGCTGGCGCTGCCGGTGGCGCTGCGCCAGCTGATCGACCACGGCCTCGCCGCGCAGAGCGCGGCGACCATCAACCGCTACTTCGTGGGCTTCCTGGCGGCGGCCGCCGCGTTCGGCGGCTTCGCGGCGCTGCGCTTCTATCACGTCACCTGGATCGGCGAGCGCCTGGTCGCGGACCTGCGCGATGCGGTGTACCGGCGCGTGATCCGCATGGATCCGACGTTCTACGAGGTCACGCGCACCGGCGAGGTGCTGTCGCGCCTGACGACCGACACGACGCTGGTGCAGTCGATCGCCGGCTCCTCGCTGTCCATCGCGCTGCGCTCGACCCTCAACCTCGCCGGCGCGCTCGTGATGCTGGCGCTGACGAGCGGGCGGCTCACGGCCGCGCTCGCGGTGCTGCTGCCGCTCGTGATCGTGCCGCTGATCGCGGTCGGGCGCAGCGTGCGCCGCCTGTCGCGCGCCTCGCAGGACCGCATCGCCGACTCGAGCGGGCTCGCCGGCGAGACGCTGAACGCCGTGCAGACGGTGCAGGCCTACACGCTCGAGGAGCTGCAGAGCCGGCGCTTCGCGGAGGCGGTCGAGGCCGGGTTCGAGACCGGCATCCGCCGCACCCGGGTGCGCGCGCTGCTGACCGCGCTCGGCACGATGCTGGTGTTCGGGGCGATCACCGTGGTGCTGTGGCTCGGCGCGCACGAGGTGCTGGCCGGGCGCATGACCGGCGGCGAGCTCGGCCAGTTCCTGCTGTACGCCGTGTACGTCGGCGCCTCGGCGGCGGCGCTCAGCGAGACCTGGGGCGAGGTGCAGCGCGGCGCCGGCGCCATGGAGCGCCTCGGCGAGCTGCTCGAGGCGCGCCCGGCGATCGCGGCGCCGGCAGACCCCGCGACGCTGCCGCCGGGTCGCCAGCGCAGGATCCGCTTCGAGCACGTGACCTTCCGCTACCCGTCGCG
>JAFEDP010000082.1 GCA_018241545.1 Pseudomonadota bacterium | reverse complement strand
CCATCCACGCCCCGCCGCGCTTGCGCTCGCGCGCGTACAGGTCGGTGTAGAACCCGCCGGCCGCGGTGCCGTCGGCGCCGACGACCTCGTAGTAGCGCGCGTCCGGGTGCCAGGTCGCGACGCCGGCCCGCTCGCGGATGCGGATGCCGTACAGGCGCCCGGCGATCGCGAACAGGCCCTCGAGCACGCGCGGCAGCGGGAACCAGGGCCGCAGGGCCTCCTCCGAGACCGCGTGCCGCTCGAGCCGCAGCTTCTCGGCGTAGTACGGCACGTCCCAGGCCGCGAGCGCCCGCCCGGCGAAGGACTCGAGCGCCGCGAACTCGCGCCGCGCGGCGGGCACGTAGTGGCGCGCGAGCTCCTCGAGGAAGCCCACGACCTCGCCGACGGTCGAGGCCATCTTGGTGGCGAGCGACAGCTCGGCGAAGTTGGCGAAGCCCAGCAGCGTCGCCGCCTCGTGCCGCAGCCGCAGGATGTCCTCGATCACCGGGCCGTTGTCGAAGCGCCCGGCGGCGGGGCCCTGGTCGGAGGCGCGCGTGACCCAGGCCTCGTAGAACTCGCGCCGCAGCGGCTCGGCCTCGGCGTGCGTCAGCACCGCGACGTAGTTGGGCTGGTCGAGCGTGAACAGCCAGCCCGCCTGGCCGCGCTCGGCGGCGGTGCGCGCGGCGCGCTCGACCACGTGCGCCGGCAGGCCGGCGAGCAGCGCCGGCTCCGCCACGTGCCGCGACCAGGCCTGGGTGGCGTCGAGCACCTGTTCCTCGAAGCGCGACTGCAGCCGCGACAGCTCCTGCATCAGCGTCTTGAAGCGCGCCTTGGGCGCCTCCGGCAGGCGCACGCCGGCGAGCCGGAACTCCCTGAGCGCGTAGTCGAGCACCTGGCGCTGCGCCGGCCCGAGGCGCGCGCCCTCGCGCGCGCGGATCGCCTCGTAGGCGGCCGCGAGCGCCGCGTTCTGCCCAACCTCGGTCTGGTACTCGGCGATCAGCGGCAGGCACGCGTTGTAGGCGGCGCGCAAGGGCTCCGAGTTGACGACCGCGTTCAGGTGGCTGACCGGCGCGAACACCGCGTTCAGGCGGTGCTGCAGCTCCTCGAACGGCTCGACCAGCGAGGCGAAGCTCGGCTCCGGCTGCTCGAGCAGGCGCGCGAGCGCCTCGCGGTTGGCCGCGAGCTGCGCGCGCACCGCGGGCTCGGCGTGCTCCGGCAGGATCCGGTCGTAGTCGGGGAGTCCCTCGGTCTCGAGCAGCGGGTTCGTCATCGGGGCGTCCTGGCCCGGGGCGGGGGCCGATCCTATCAGAGGGGGTCCGGCGACCGTATATCATGGCGGCTCCGGTCCCGGGGACGAGGACGGCGAGCGCTGCGATGCCCGTGCACTACGACTACATCGCGATCGGCGGCGGCAGCGGCGGGCTGGCGAGCGCGCAGCGTGCCGCCGACTACGGCGCGCGCGTCGCGCTGATCGAGCCCGGTCGCCTCGGCGGCACCTGCGTCAACGTCGGCTGCGTGCCGAAGAAGATCATGTGGACCGCGGCCTCGCTCGCGCACGGCCTCGCCGATGCCGCCGGCTACGGCTTCGACGTCACGGTTGCCGGCCACGACTGGGCGCGACTCAAGGCCGCGCGCGACGCCTACGTCGCCCGGCTCAACGGCATCTACGCCGCCAACCTCGAGAAGCGCCGGGTGACCTGGGTGCGCGGCGCGGCGCGCTTCGTCGACGAGCACACGATCGCGGTCGGCGAGGAGGTGCTCACCGCGCCGCACATCGTGATCGCGACCGGCGGCCGCCCGGCGTTGCCGGCGATCCCGGGCGCCGAGCTCGGCCTCTCCTCGGACGGGTTCTTCGAGCTCGGCACGCGCCCGGCGCGCGTCGCGATCGTCGGCTCCGGCTACATCGCGGCCGAGCTCGCCGGCGTGTTCGCCGCGCTCGGCAGCCGCGTGTCCTCGTTCGTGCGCCACGAGCGGCTGCTGCGCAACTTCGACGTGATGCTGTCGGCGGCGCTGGCGCGCGAGATGGCCGCGAGCGGCATCGAGCTCGTCACGCACGCGGTGCCCGCCGCGCTCGCGCGCGCCGGCGACGGGCTCGAGCTGCAGCTCGCCGACGGCCGCGCCTTCGGCGACTACGACTGCGTGCTGTGGGCCATCGGCCGCACGCCGGCGAGCGCGGCGCTCGCGCTCGAGCGCGCCGGCGTCAAGTGCTACGACGACGGCGTCGTGATCGCCGACAAGTACCAGAACACCAACGTGCCGGGCGTGTACGCGATCGGCGACGTCACCGGCCGCGAGCCGCTGACGCCGGTCGCGATCGCCGCCGGCCGGCGCCTCGCCGACCGGCTGTTCGGCGGCCAGGGCGAGCGCCACCTCGACTACGAGCTGGTGCCGACCGTGGTGTTCTCGCACCCGCCGATCGGCAGCGTCGGGCTCACCGAGGCCGCGGCGCGCGAGCTGCACGGCGAGGCGGTGCGCACCTACACGGCCGGCTTCGTGCCGATGTACCACGCGCTGACCGAGGCCAAGCACCGCGTCGAGATGAAGCTGGTGTGCGTGGGCCCTGAGGAGCGCGTCGTCGGCCTGCACGCGATCGGCCACGGCGTCGACGAGATCCTGCAGGGATTTGCGGTCGCGATCCGCATGGGTGCGCGCAAGCGCGACCTCGACGACACGGTGGCCATCCACCCGACCGTCGCCGAGGAACTCGTGACGATGCGCTGACGTGGCCGGCGGCGGCGCGCTGCGTCCCTACCTCGGCGCCTGGCCGGCGCTCGGCGCGCGCGCCTACGTCGACCCGCAGGCCTGCGTGATCGGTCGCGTGACGCTCGGCGAGGACGCCTCGGTCTGGCCGATGGCGGTGCTGCGCGGCGACGTCAACACGATCACGCTCGGCGCCCGCACCAATGTCCAGGACGGCTGCGTGCTGCACGTGACCCACGACGGGCCGTACTCGCCGGGCGGCCTGCCGCTCGTGGTGGGCGACGACGTCACGGTCGGCCACCACGCGACGCTCCACGCCTGCACGCTCGGCAGCCGGATCCTGGTCGGCATGGGGGCGATCGTGCTCGACGGCGCGGTGGTCGAGGACGAGGTGATCATCGGCGCCGGCGCGGTGGTGCCGCCGCGCAAGCGCCTTGCCACCCGCACGCTGTGGGTCGGCAACCCCGCGCGGCCGCTGCGCGGGCTCAGCGAGCGCGAGCTCGAGCAGTTCAGCTACCTGTCGCGGCACTACGTCCGCATCAAGGACGGCTACCGCGCCGACGCCGGCGGCTAGCCGCCGCCCGGCCCGGCCAGGAGCTCCAGCACCGGCCGCGTCTGCGGCCGGATGCCGCGCCACACCAGGAACGCCTCCGCCGCCTGCTCGACCAGCATGCCCCAGCCCTTGTGGGCCGCGGCCGCGCCGCGCTCGCGCGCCCAGCGCGTGAACGGCGTCTCGCCCTTGGCGTAGGCCATGTCGTAGCAGACCGTCGCCGGCCCCACCGCCGCCGGCGTCACCGGCGGCATCGTGCCCTCGAGGCTGGCCGAGGTGCCGTTGATCACGAGGTCGAAGGGCGTGGCCTCCACCGTCTCGAAGCCGGTGGCCTCGAGCTCGCCGCGGCCGGCGAACTCGCGCACCAGCTCCGCCGCGCGCGCCAGCGTGCGGTTCGCGATCACGACCCGTGCCGGTGCGCGCCCGAGCAGCGGCCCGAGCACGCCGCGCGTCGCGCCGCCCGCGCCGAGCAGCAGCACGCGCGCGCCGGCGAGCGCGAGCCCGAGGTTGACCTCGAGGTCGGTCACGAGCCCGACGCCGTCGGTGTTGTCGCCAACGAGCTCGCCGGAGGCCTTCTGGAAGATCGTGTTGACGGCGCCGGCCTCGGCGGCGCGCGCGCTGAGCTCGTTGACCAGCTCGGCGGCCGCCTGCTTGTGCGGCAGCGTGATGTTGAGCCCCTTGCCGCCGTCGACGAAGAACTGCAGCGCCTCGGAGCGGAACCGCTCCGGCGCCACGTCGATCAGGCGGTACTGCATGTGCTGCTGGGTGGCGCGCGCGAACAGGCCGTGGATGAACGGCGACCAGCTGTGGCTGACGGGGTGCCCCATCAGCGCATAGCGGTCCGGCGCGCCGGCCGCGCTCACTTCGCCGCGCCCTCCGCGAGCCAGCGCGCCGCGGCCTTGGCGAAGTACGTCAGGATGCCGTCGGCGCCGGCGCGCTTGATGCCGGCGAGCGCCTCCATGACGACCGCGCGCTCGTCGAGCCAGCCCGCCTGCGCGGCGGCCTTCAGCATCGCGTACTCGCCGCTGACCTGGTAGACGAAGGTCGGCGCGCCGAACTCGTCCTTCACCCGGCGCACGATGTCGAGGTACGGCATGCCGGGCTTGATCATCACCATGTCGGCGCCCTCCTCGAGGTCGAGCGCGACCTCGTACAGCGCCTCGTCGGTGTTGGCCGGGTCCATCTGGTACTGGTACTTGTCGGCCTTGCCGAGCGTGCCGGAGGAGCCGACCGCGTCGCGGAACGGGCCGTAGAAGCTCGAGGCGTACTTGGCGGAGTAGGCGAGGATGCGCGTGTGGATGTGGCCGGCGGCCTCGAGCGCGTCGCGGATCCGGCCGATGCGGCCGTCCATCATGTCGGAGGGCGCGACCACGTCGGCGCCGGCGGCGGCGTGCGACAGCGCCTGCTTGACGAGCACCGCGACCGTCTCGTCGTTCACGACGTAGCCGGCGGCGTCGATGATGCCGTCCTGGCCGTGCGTCGTGTACGGGTCGAGCGCGACGTCGGTGATGACGCCGAGCGAGGGCGTCGCGGCCTTGACCGCGCGCACCGCGCGCTGCACGAGGCCCTGCGGGTTCCACGACTCGCGCCCGTCGAGCGACTTGGTGGCGGCGTCCGGCACCGGGAACAATGCCAGCGCCGGCACGCCGAGCGCGACGAGCTCGTGCGCCTCGCGCACCAGCTCGTCGATGCTGACGCGCTCGACGCCCGGCATCGACGGCACCGGCACGCGCTGCCGCTCGCCCTCGATGACGAACATCGGGTAGATCAGGTCGTCGGTCGAGAGCCGCGTCTCGCGCATCAGCCGGCGCGAGAACGGGTCGCGGCGCATGCGGCGCATGCGCACGCGCGGGAAGTAGCCGGGGATCGGTCGCATCGGGGTCCTCCGCAGCGGCTCAGCCTCGCCGCCGCCCAGACCGGCCATCACAGCACAAGCGTCGCCGCCCTGCCATCGGCACAGGCCGCGCTCACTCCGGCACCAGCCAGCTGACGCGCGTGCGGCCGCGGCCGGCCGGCGCGAGGCAGCCGTGCAGCCAGGGCAGCGACTCGGCGAGCCGGGAGTCGAGCTGCCAGGGCGGGTTCACAATTAAGAGCCCGGCGCCGTTAAGTCCCGCCGGCGAGTCGTCGCGCTCGATCGTGAGCTCCGCGACCAGCTGGCGGCGCACGCCGCTCGCGGCCATCGCCGCGAGGAAGCGCCCGTCGGCGCCGCCGGCCTTGATCGGGTACCAGGCGGCGTACACGCCGCCCGGCCAGCGCCCGAGCGCGGCGACGAGCGCGCGCGCGAGGCGCTCGAACTCGTCCGCCGCCTCGTACGGCGGGTCGAGCAGCACGAGCCCGCGGCGCTCGCGCGGCGGCAGGAGCGCCGCCAGCGCCTCGTAGCCGTCGCGCTCGTGCACCTGCGCGCGCGGCTCGGCGCGCATCAGCGTGCGCAGCGCGGATGCCTCGCGCGGCTCGAGCTCGCACAGCGCCGCCCGGTCGTCGGGGCGCAGCAGCGCGAGCGCCACGAGCGGCGAGCCCGGGTAGGCGAGCAGGCGCCCGTCCTCGACGCCGAGCGCGCGCACCACCTCGAGGTAGCGCGCCACCAGCGGCGGCGCGCCGCTCGCCTCGAGCACGCGCGCGATCCCCTGGCGGAACTCGCCGGCGCGCTGGGTCTCGGCGGCCGCGAGCGGGTAGCGGCCGCGGCCGGCGTGGGTGTCGAGGTACAGGTACGGCGTGTCCTTGCGACCGAGGTGCTCGAGCAGGCCGACCAGCACCACGTGCTTGAGCACGTCGGCGAAGTTGCCCGCGTGGTAGGCGTGGCGGTAGTTCATGGCGCAAGCTTAGCGAAAGCCCGTGTGCGCCCGGCCCCGAAAAGACGAACCCCCGCCGCGGGCGGGGGTTCGTGGGGCGCGGGCCCGGCCCGTCGCGGGCCGGGTCGCGGGGCCGGCTAGTGGCCGCCGGCGCGCAGCAGCTGGGCCTGCGAGGCGCCCGAGCCGTTGTCCTGGCTCACGATCATGAGCCCGAGCGCCGGGGACGTCGCCCACTGCGTCGGATCGATCGCCACCGGCACCGTGCCCGAGACGCCGGCCGGCACCGTGTAGTACGCGGCGTTGGTGATCGACGGCGAGAACGCGTTGAAGGTCGCGGTGCCGGGCATCGCGTAGCCGGCGCCGTTCTCGTTGTCGAAGTACTGCACCGAGTAGCTGAACAGCGGGCTCGCGGCGCTGATGCCGAGCTGCGAGGCCCACACCGGCAGCAGCACGGTCGAGCCGTCGGTCGCGGCATCGGCACCGGCGACGATCGCGATCGAGCCGGCGGCGACGTTGTAGACCAGCACCACGGTGGTGCCGTCGAAGGTGCCGGTGGTCCAGTAGCCGTGGTCGCCGCTGAACACGATGTAGTCCGGCTGGCCGTCGCCGTTGGTGTCGACCAGCACATCCCATTCGGCGACCGCCGCGTTCGAGAAGCGCGTCCAGGTGTTGATCGCGAACACCAGCAGGCTGTCGCTGCCGATCAGGTTCGACTGCACCCCGACCGCGCGCGTGTCGAAGTACGCATCGCCCTGCGGGCGGCTGTACAGGCCCCAGGCATAGAAGTCCGCGGTGCCGGGCAGCGCGCCGCCGCGGTTGCTGAGCTTGACGCCCGCCGCCGGGTGCTTCGGGGTCAGGCCGCCGACGAGGTCGGCGGCGAGGTTCGAGCGCGCGCGCGCCGCGAGGTAGTACGGGATCGTCAGCGTCGGCGCGCTCGCGTTGCCGAGCGGCGTCAGCACGACGTAGCCGGCGGCGTCGGTGTAGCGCAGGTTGTAGTTCGCGTCGTGGGTGCCGCCGACGGTGGCGGCCGGGACGCGCAGCGTCGCCACGATGTCCGTGCCGTCGTCGTCGCCGACGGCGATCGTGGTGCGGCTGAGGCTGAGCGTGTGCGGCACGCCGGTCGCGGTCGCGACCGGGCTGTAGCTGACGCTGTAGCGCTGCACGCCGCGGCCGAGGTTGCGCACGTGCAGGGTCTGGCTCGCGACGAAGTCGCGCGTCGACTCCTCGAAGCCGAAGGACAGCGACGGGTTGCCGTGGTCGTCGCCGGCCACCACGGAGGTCGTGGTGGCGCCGACCGGCTGCACGACGCCGGAGCCGGCGAGGCGCGGGTCGAGGTTGGCGACCAGCCCGGGGTTCGCCGTCTCGACCAGCGCCTGCTCGACGGCGCTCGGCTTCCAGCGCGGGTGCGCCTCGCGCACCAGCGCGGCGACGCCCGAGACGTGCGGCGTCGCCATCGACGTGCCGCTGAAGGCCACGCCCTGGTTGCCGGTGCCGACCGCGGTCGAGACCACGCCGACGCCCGGCGCCGACAGGTTCGGCTTGAAGAAGCTGTCGCCGAAGCGCGGCCCGCCGGAGCTGAACGAGGCCTGCAGCTCGAAGGTCGGGTTCGGCACGTTGCCGGTGCTGAGCGCCACGGTGGGGCCGGCCGCGAGCAGCGTCGCGGTGTCGCTCTTCAGCATCTCGATGAACGGGATCGTCGGCACGGTCGAGAACGACGGCGCCTGGTAGCCGGCCGCGTTGTTGACGACGCCGATCGCGGCCGCGCCCGCAGCCTCGGCCACCAACGCCTTCGAGGAGAACGTGCAGCTGCCGCGCGAGACGACGACCACCGCGCCGGTCGCGTTGACGCCCTGGTAGTCGGCGCTCGAGCAGCCGAGCGCGAGGCCGGCGCCGCTCTTGAGCACCACGAGCGGCGCGCTCGAGGGCACCGGCAGGTTGTTCGCCTCCACGCCGTAGACCACGCCGTTGCTGAGCGTGAAGGTCACGCCGTTGGTGAGCGTCTCGCGCGCGTCCATCGCCGCGGCGCTCAGCACGTGGTCACCGGAGGCCGGCGTGCCGGCGATGTACGGGGCCGGGCCCTCGTTGCCGGCGGCCGCGACGACCGTGACGCCGGCGCGCGTCGCGTTGGTCGCGGCCAGCGCATCGGCGCTGTCCTCGACGCCGAACGGCGAGCCGAGCGACATGCTGATGACGTCCATGTGGTTGGCGACGGCCCAGTCGATCGCGTCGGTGACGACGTTGGTCGTGCCGGAGCAGCCGAACACCCGCACCGCGTACAGGTCGGCCTTCGGGGCGACGCCCGGGCCGATGTCGAACTGCGTGTTCGCATAGGCGCCGGCCGAGTACGGGCCCGCGTAGGTGGTGCCGCCGGCGACGCCGAAGCCGGCGGCCGTGCCGGCGACGTGGCTGCCGTGGCCGTTGCAGTCGAGCGGGTTCGGATCCGGCACCGGGACCGAGCCCGGCTGGCTGGCGTCGTAGGCGTCGCCGACGAGGTCGATGC
Source organism: Pseudomonadota bacterium (assembly GCA_018241545.1). GTDB lineage: Bacteria > Pseudomonadota > Gammaproteobacteria > Steroidobacterales > Steroidobacteraceae > CAIKZZ01. The sequence goes on along the minus strand of JAFEDP010000082.1, from coordinate 1,920 downwards.
CGCCCTTGACCTTGGGCGCGTTGGGCCCGAACAGCGTGGGGTCGGCCGGCTGAGTGCTCGTGGCCGAGGCGGCCGCGAACGCGGCCGTCGTGCCGGGTCCGCCGAAGTTGGCGTGCGTGTAGTCGATGCCGGTGTCGACGATCGCGATCTTCACGCCCTCGCCCTTCAGCGGCGGCTGGCCGGTCCACACCGCCGGCGTGCCGAGGTAGGGCACGCTGACGGCGTTGCTGATCGAATAGGTGGTGACGCGGCGCACCGACTTGACACCGGGGAGCGAGGCAAGCGCGGTCGCCTGGCCGCGCGGGATCACGACCGCGACGCCATTGAGCGCATGCTGGTACTCGGCGATCACGCGCCCGCCGAGGCTCTGGATCGCCGGGTGGATCGCGGCATGCTCGCGGCGCGCGGCGGCGACCACCGCGCCCTCCTCGGCGGCGGTCAGCGCGCGGGTCGCGACGCGGGCGCGCGCCTCGGCCACCGATTCCGACTGCAGCTGCACGACGAGCTTGACCGGCGCCATCGAATCGGCGGCGAGCGGGCGCGCTTGCGTCTGCAGCACGGTCGGTGCGCTCATCCTGAAGCGCGTGCTGGCGTCGGCGGCCGAGGCCGGCGGCGCGAGCACCGCGATCGCGAGCAGCGAGGCCGGCAGCGCGCGTAGCGCGAACCTGCCGGAGACGCGCGCGAGGCGCGCGAAGTGCATGGACATGGCGTATCCCCTGATTATGTTAGATCCATGGCGGCGGCGCGCGTGCGTGCGGTCCGCTGCCCATTGAGGTCGCATCGACATTAATCCCGTTGCCATGACGCGCGCAACGGCGCGCGGTCAGGGCGCGGGCGCGTCGAGCCAGTCGCGCGGCCGCAGGAAGTCGCGGTACAGCAGCGCCTCGGGCGAGTCCGGCTCGGGGTGCCAGTCGTACTCAAAGCGCACCAGCGGCGGCAGCGACATCAGGATCGATTCGGTGCGCCCGCCCGACTGCAGGCCGAAGGTCGTGCCGCGGTCGTAGACCAGGTTGAACTCGACGTAGCGCCCGCGCCGGTACAGCTGGAACTGCCGCTCGCGCTCGCCGTAGGGGAGCGCGCGCCGCCGCTCCACGATCGGCAGGTACGCGCCGAGGAACGCATCGCCCACCGCGCGCAGAAACTCGAACGAGCGCTCGAAGCCCCACTCGTTGAGGTCGTCGAAGAACAGCCCGCCGACGCCGCGGGTCTCGCCGCGGTGCTTGAGGTAGAAGTAGCGGTCGCACCAGTCCTTGTACTTCGGGTACACGCCGGCGCCGAACGGCGCGCAGGCGGTGCGCGCCGCGCGGTGCCAGTCGCGCGCGTCCTCCTCGAACGGGTAGTAGGGCGTGAGGTCGAAGCCGCCGCCGAACCACCAGGCGCGCGCCTCGCCGTCCCGCTCGGCGATGAAGAAGCGCACGTTCATGTGCGTGGTCGGCACGTACGGGTTCGCCGGGTGGAACACCAGCGACACACCCATCGCCTCGAACGCGGCGCCGGCGAGCTCGGGCCGCTGCTGGGTCGCCGAGGCCGGCAGCCCCGCGCCCATCACGTGCGAGAAGCCGACGCCGCCCTGCTCGAGCAGCGCGCCGCCCCGGAGCACGCGGCTCTCGCCGCCGCCGCCGCCCGGCCGCTGCCAGGCGTCGGCGCGAAAGCGCGCGCCGCCGTCGACCGACTCGACGGTCGCGGTGATGCGCTGCTGCAACGAGGTCAGGTAGTCGCGGACCCGCGTCTTCTCGGCCTGCATGCGCCGAGTATGCCGAAGGCCCGGGCGCCGTGTCAGCGCGCGGGCTTCTTGGCAGCGGCCTTCTTGCGTGCGGCGGGCTTGGCCGCGGGCTTGGCCGCGGGCTTGGCGGCGGGGCGGGCCGCGGCCTTGCCGGGCGCGGCGGTGCGTGCCGGCGACTTCGCGGGCGCGGATTTGGC
>JAFEDP010000829.1 GCA_018241545.1 Pseudomonadota bacterium | reverse complement strand
GGGAGAAACCGACATGATTCAGATGCGGACCCTGCTCGCGGCAGCCGACAACAGCGGCGCGCGCAGCCTGATGTGCATCAAGGTGCTCGGCGGCTCGAAGCGCCGCTACGCCAGCGTGGGCGACGTCATCAAGGTGAGCGTCAAGGACGCCATCCCGCGCGGCAAGGTCAAGAAGGGCGAGGTGTACGACGCGGTCGTCGTGCGCACCCGGCACGGCGTGCGCCGCGCCGACGGCTCTCTGATCCGCTTCGACGGTAACGCCGCGGTGCTGCTGACCAACAAGCTCGAGCCGATCGGGACCCGAATCTTCGGGCCCGTCACGCGCGAGCTCCGCACCGCGCAGTTCATGAAGATCATCTCGCTCGCACCCGAGGTCCTCTGAGGACGCTCGGCCGAGAGACGGGGACAGGCACATGCATCGAATTCGCAAGGGCGACCAGGTCGTCGTGACGACCGGCCGCGACAAGGGCCGCCAGGGCACCGTGATCCGCGTGCTCGCCGACGATCACGTCGTCGTCGAGAACGTCAACATGGTGAAGAAGCACCAGAAGCCGAACCCGCAGCGCAATGCGCCGGGCGGCATCGTCCAGAAGGAGGCGCCGATCCACGTCTCCAACGTCATGCTCTTCAACCCGGCGACCAAGAAGGGCGATCGCGTCGGGTTCAAGAAGCTCGACGACGGCCGCAAGGTGCGCGTCTTCAAGTCGAACGGCGAGGTCGTCGACGCCTGAGCGTCGCGCCCGACTACCGCACACAGGACACGGTCATGACCAGGCTCCACAAGCACTACCAGTCAGTTGTCGTGCCGCAGCTCATGAAGGAGCTCGGCCTCCAGAACCCCATGCAGGTGCCGCGCATCGAGAAGATCACGATCAACATGGGCGTCGGCGAGGCTGTGGCGGACAAGAAGCTGATCGAGAATGCCGTCGCCGACCTCGTGAAGATCACCGGGCAGAAGCCGCTGGTCACGAAGTCGCGCAAGTCGATCGCCACCTTCAAGCTGCGCGCGGGTCTCGCGATCGGCGCCAAGGTGACGCTGCGTGGCGCCCGGAT
>JAFEDP010000828.1 GCA_018241545.1 Pseudomonadota bacterium | reverse complement strand
GGCGTTCACCAGCGAGAACCTGCAGCAACTGAACGTCACGAACTTCGATGACCTGTTGAAGTTCCTCCCGAACGTCAGCGCGCCGACCGCCGGGCCCGGGCAGGCGCAGATCTTCATGCGCGGACTGAGCGCGGGCAGCCAGGGCTCGCAGTCGGGAGGCTCGATCAATGGCTTCCCCAACGTCGCCATCTACCTCGACGACCAGTCCGGCCAGCTGCCGGGCCGCAACCTGGACGTGTACGCCGCCGACCTCGAACGCGTCGAGGTCCTGGAGGGCCCGCAGGGAACCCTGTTCGGCGCCGGCGCGCAGGCCGGCGTGATCCGCTACATCACGAACAAGCCGAAGATCGACGTCACCGAGGGCAGCATCACCACCGGGTACGGCATCACCGCCGGCGGTGATCCCAACAGCGATTTCACCGCCGTGCTCAACCTGCCGGTGATCGCCGAGACGCTCGCCGTCCGCGCCGTGCTCTACAACGACCACCACGGCGGCTACATCAACAACGTGCCGGCGACCTTCACGCGCAAGAACACCGATCTTGGCATCCACTACGCGAACTACCCGGACGGCTGCGGCGGCGACACGCCCTGCCAGGTGCCGCCCGGCGCAGCGGCGATCAACAACTACGCCATCGCGCGCAACGCCATCAACCCGGTGACCTACCGTGGCATGCGCCTCTCCGCGCTGTGGAAGTTCAACGACGACTGGTCGGCGTTGCTCACCCAGAGCTACCAGGACATGGATGCCGAGGGCGTCTTCTACCAGATGCCGCACAGCTCGGACGGCGCCCCGCTGCCCAAGCAGTCGGTCACGCTGTTCAATGACTCATTCGACAAGGACCGCTTCGAAAACACCGCGCTCACCATCAATGGCCGCCTCGGCGCGTTGCGCGCGGTGTACACGGGCTCCTACATGGTCCGCCACGTCGACCAGATACAGGACTACACCAACTACGCGCGCGGCGTGTACGCCGACTACTACCAGTGCCACGGCGCGGAGCCGGCCGCCGGCCTGGCCTCCACCTGCTACTCGCCGAGCAGCGTCTGGACC
>JAFEDP010000827.1 GCA_018241545.1 Pseudomonadota bacterium | reverse complement strand
GCTTCATCAAGTTCCAGGACTTCGTCGATGGCCTGACGGTCACGACGCAGCTGGACGAGATCACCGGCCTCAGCTCGACGGTCGTGCTCGACCCGAAGCAGCGCGGCGCCGGCGGCCGCGACCTGCGTCCGGTGGTGAAGCTGGTCAACGCCAAGGGCAAGGAAGTCACCTTCGCCCACACCGACATCCCGGCGGTCTATGCGCTGCCGGCCGGTGCGCTCGTCAGCCTCGAGGACGGCGCCAAGGTGTCGGTCGGCGACGTGATCGCGCGCATCCCGCAGGAGTCCTCGAAGACCCGCGACATCACCGGCGGTCTGCCGCGCGTCGCGGATCTGTTCGAGGCCCGCAAGCCCAAGGACCCGGCGATCCTCGCCGAGCGCTCGGGCACGGTCTCCTTCGGCAAGGAGACCAAGGGCAAGCGTCGGCTGATCATCACCCCGGAGGCGGGCGACAAGTACGAGGAGCTGATCCCGAAGTGGCGGCACCTCAACGTGTTCGAGGGCGAGTCGGTCGAGAAGGGCGAGGTCATCGCCGACGGCGAGCCGAACCCGCACGACATCCTGCGCCTGCAGGGCGTCGAGGCGCTGGCCAACTACCTCGTGCGCGAGATCCAGGACGTGTACCGCCTGCAGGGCGTGCGCATCAACGACAAGCACATCGAGGTGATCATCCGGCAGATGCTCCGCAAGGCCGAGATCACCGAGTCGGGTGAGTCGGGCCTGCTGCGCGGCGAGCAGCTCGACCGGGCGCGCGTGATGGAGAACAACGTGCGCCTCGACAAGGACGGCAAGGCCCCGGCGAAGTTCGAGCCGCTGCTGCTCGGCATCACCAAGGCCTCGCTCGCCACCGAGTCGTTCATCTCGGCGGCGTCGTTCCAGGAGACCACCCGCGTGCTCACCGAGGCGGCGGTCCGCGGTCTCAAGGACGACCTGCGCGGCCTCAAGGAGAACGTCATCGTCGGCCGGCTGATCCCGGCCGGCACCGGCTTCGCCTACCACGCCGCCCGCCGGCGCCGTCCGGACGACGACGGCCGCGGCAGCTTCATGGACATGGG
>JAFEDP010000826.1 GCA_018241545.1 Pseudomonadota bacterium | reverse complement strand
TAGATCGCGGCGGCGGGCACGCGCGCCGCGAAGGCGGTGACGCCGGGCCCGTGCGGGAGCTTGAGGCGCGGCTCGACCTCCTGCGCGAGCTCGTAGCCGAGGTACACGAACCAGCCGCCGACGAACGGCAGGTCGGGCTCGGCGCGCGTGCTGCGCTCGGCGGCGAACCAGCCGTCGAGCGCCGCGAGGAAGCCCTCCCCGCCGCGCTCGCCGACCAGCGTGCCGCCCGAGTCGAGCCACAGCGTCTCGGGGCCGGCCGCGAACAGGAGGTCGTAGCGCCCCTGACGGGTGCCGTGGCTCGCGCTCTCGAGCAGGAACGGGAAGCGGGCCGGGTCGGCCGCGTGCGCCTTGAGGAAGTCCGGGCGCCAGCGCCCGAGTCGACGCGCGACGGCCGGGGGGTTCACGCGGCCGGACGCCACGGCCCGCTCACGTGAGCCGGCGGAACACCAGGCTGCCGTTGGTGCCGCCGAACCCGAAGGAGTTCGACAGCGCCACGTCGATCTTCATGCGCCGCGCGGCGTTCGGCACGTAGTCGAGGTCGCACTGCGGGTCGGGGTTGTCGAGGTTGATCGTCGGCGGGGCGACCTGGTCGCGCAGCGCGAGCACGGTGAACAGCGCCTCGACCGCGCCCGCGGCGCCGAGCAGGTGGCCGGTGACCGACTTCGTCGAGCTGACGGCGACCGAGGCCGCGGCCGGGCCGAGCGCGCGCTTGATCGCCTGGGTCTCGGCGATGTCGCCGAGCGGCGTCGAGGTCGCGTGGGCGTTGATGTAGTGCAGGTCCGCGGGCGCGACGCCGGCGTCCTTGAGCGCGTTGACCATCGCGAGGCGCGCGCCCTCGCCGTCCTCGGGCGGCGCGGTCACGTGGTGCGCGTCGCCGCTCATGCCGAGGCCGATGAACTCGGCGTAGATCGTCGCGCCGCGGGCGCGCGCGTGCTCGTACTCCTCGAGCACCAGCGCGCCGGCGCCGTCGCCCATCACGAAGCCGTCGCGGTCGCGGTCCCACGGCCGGCTGGCGCGGGTCGGGTCGTCGTTGCGCTCCGAGAGCGCCTTGGCCTGGCA
>JAFEDP010000825.1 GCA_018241545.1 Pseudomonadota bacterium | reverse complement strand
CCCGGCGTCGCGGCGCTCGCCGAGCACGACGTGCTCGCGGCGCACCTGCGCGCGCTGCAGCCCGGCCGGGCCATCGACGTCGAGTCGAGCGAGCGGCACACGGTCAAGCCCTGGTTCGCCGGCCGCGCCGACGTCTCGCCGCCCGTGGCCGACTTCGCCGCGCAGGGCTTCACGCTGGTCGGCGGGCGCGTCGACTACGTCGCCGGGACGCGCAGCGCCGTGGTCGTCTACCGCCACAACGCGCACCTGATCGACGTGTTCGCCTGGCGCGCGGCCGCGGCGCCGGTGCGCGGCGGCGCAAGCAGCGAGAACGGCTACCGGCTGCTCAGCTGGCGGGCCGGTGACCTCGCGTTCTGCGCGATCTCCGACACCGCCGAGGACGAGCTCGCGGCGCTGCGGACGCTCATCCAGGCGCAGCTGCCGGCCGACGCCCGGGAATAAACCGCGGCGCCCGCGGGTCTAGCCCCCACACACCGCCACGGGGGCACGACCATGAGCGACGATCCGAGCCCGATGAACCGCCGCGAGGCGCTCAAGTGCCTCGCGCACGGCGGCGCCGGCACCCTGTACCTGCTGTCGGGCGGCGTCCTCGCCCCGGTCGACCTCGCGCACGCCGGCGAGCGGCCGGCCGCGGGCGCCGTGCCGCTGTGCGTGCAGCTCTCCGACACCCACATCGGCTTCGGCAAGGAGGCCAACCCCGACGTCGGCGCGACGCTCAGGCTCGCGGTGGAGCGGATCAACGCACTGCCCGTGGCGCCCGCGCTCGTGCTGCATACCGGCGACATCACCCACCTGTCGCGGCCGGCCGAGTTCGACGCGGCGGCCGAGCTCCTGAAGGGCCTCAGGGTCACGGAGCTGCACACGGTGCCGGGCGAGCACGACGTCGCCGACGCCGAGGTCCGCGAGTACTTCGACCGCTTCGGCGCCGCCTCGGCGCGGCGCGGCTACTACAGCTTCGACCACCACGGCGTGCACTTCGTCGCGCTGATCAACGTGCTGAGCTTCAAGCCCGGCGGCCTCGGCACGCTCGGTGCCGAGCAGCTCGCCTGGCTCGCCGCCGACCTCA
>JAFEDP010000824.1 GCA_018241545.1 Pseudomonadota bacterium | reverse complement strand
GAGCTCGTCGACAAGATGCAGGAGCTGATCCCGAGGCAGATGTTCGAGGTCGCGATCCAGGCCGCGATCGGCAGTCAGGTGGTGGCGCGCGCGACCGTCAAGGCGATGCGCAAGAACGTGCTGGCGAAGTGCTACGGCGGCGACGTCAGCCGCAAGCGCAAGCTGCTCGAGAAGCAGAAGGAAGGCAAGAAGCGCATGAAGCAGGTCGGCTCGGTCGAGATCCCGCAGGAGGCGTTCCTCGCGGTGCTGCAGGTGGGCAAGAAATGAGCACGCCGGCCCCCCCGTCGCGCTGGCTGCGCGACGCGCTGCCGGTACTGGCCGCGGCGCTGCTGGTGTACGAGGCGGTGCGCGGCGAGATCGACTTCTCGGCGCTGCTGGTCGGCTTCGCGGCGGTCACGGGGCTGTGGTGGGCGCTCGACCACTGGCTGTGGCGGGCGCAGCGGCCGGCGGGCGCGGTCGAGCCGGTGGTCGTCGAGTACTGCCGCTCGTTCTTCCCGATCATCGTGGTCGTGCTCGTGGTGCGCTCGTTCCTGTTCGAGCCGTTCCGCATCCCGTCCGACTCGATGATGCCGACGCTGGTCGACGGCGACTTCATCTTCGTCAGCAAGTACAGCTACGGCCTCAAGCTGCCGGTGCTGAACACCAAGATCCTCGCGACCGGCGAGCCGCAGCGCGGCGACGTGATCGTGTTCCGCAAGCCCAGCGACCCGCGCATCAACTACATCAAGCGCCTCGTCGGGCTGCCAGGCGACCGCATCACGGTGCGCGGCGACGCGGTGTGGGTCAACGGCGAGGAGATGCGGGCGCGCGACACCGGCCTGTTCACCGAGGATGCCTGCTACCGCAACTTCCGCCAGGGCAGCGAGCGCCTCGGCGCGGTCGAGCACCGCATCATGTACTGCCCGGTCGAGGTGCGCCGCGGCATGTGCACGGATAAGCGCAACCTCAACGTGTGCATGGCCGAGCGCGCCGGCGCCGGGCCGGCGGCGGCGGCGAAGGTGCTGCCCTCGGGCGTGCTCGGCGCGCCGGAGCAGACCTGGATGGTGCCGGCGGGGCAGTACTTCTTC
>JAFEDP010000823.1 GCA_018241545.1 Pseudomonadota bacterium | reverse complement strand
TGCAGGCGGGCCTGTCGAGCGCGGCGCTCCCCGCCGGGGTCGCGCTCGCCTCGCACGGCGACCGCCTCGCCGGCGCCGCGCCAGCGGCACTCGCGCCCGCGCTCGCCGGCGACGTCGCGGATGCCAACGAGCGGGTGCGCGCACTCAATGCCTGCCTCGCGGCCGACGGGCCGGCGCTGCGCGTCGCGGCCGGCGCGGCGGCGGGCCTGGTGCACGTCGTGCACGTGGCGAGCGGCGGCGGCGCCTACCCGCGCACCACCGTCGAGCTCGGGGCCGGCGCCACGCTCGCGCTGCTCGAGACGCACCTCTCCGCGGGCGAGGCCGAGGCGACCGTGGTCGCGGCCGCCGACGTCTGCGTCGGGCCGGGCGCGACGCTGACCCACACCTCGCTGCCGCTGCTCGGCGAGCGCGCGATGCTGCTCGACGACGTGGCGGTCGCCGTCGAGCGCGATGCGCGCTACGTGCACTGCGTGGCGGCCCTCGGCGGCCAGCTCACGCGCCTCGACCTGCGGGTCGCGCTCGCGGCGCCCGGCGCCGCCGCGGAGCTCGCCGGGCTGGTGTTCGCCGACGGCGCCCGCGAGCAGCACGTGCGCACGCTGGTCGAGCACCGCGCGCCGCGCACGCGCAGCGACCAGCTGTACCGCGGCGTCGCCGCCGGGCGCGGCCGCGGCAGCTACGACGGCAAGGTGGTGGTGCACCCGGGCGCCGCCCAGACCGAGTCGCGCCAGTCGAGCCGCAACCTGCTGCTCGGGCGCGACGCGGCGATCGACGCCCGGCCCCAGCTCGAGATCAACGCCGACGAGGTGAAGTGCAGCCACGGCGCCACCACCGGCACGCTCGACGAGCAGATGCTGTTCTACCTGCTGTCGCGCGGGCTCGACCGCGACACGGCGCGCGCGCTGCTGATCTACGCCTTCGTCGGCGACGTGCTGCGACGCCTCGCGCCGCCGCCGGTACGCGCCGCGGCGGAGGCGCGCGTGGTCGGGCGCCTGCCGGCCGCCGAGCTGCTGCGGGAGTTCGTCCGATGAGTGCCGCCGCCCCCCTGCCCGCCGCGCTCGACGTCGAGCGCCT
>JAFEDP010000822.1 GCA_018241545.1 Pseudomonadota bacterium | reverse complement strand
AGCGCGGCCGCCATCATGGCGACGGCACACAGCCGCATCCAGGTGCCCGTGGATCCGTTCGTGTCGGACATGGCGTTCTCCCCAGCTCAGCTCTTCAACGCGGATCGACCGATCAAAATCGCAACGTCCAACGGGACGTTCTTTCGCGTGCGCACGATGCAACCCGGCACCAAAAATTGCAGTAGAGGAATACCCGTAAGTATTGCGTGCAATAGCGAGGGGTTGCGTCGTCGTGGAGCGAAGCAGACTGACGGTGGCGGCGCAGCCACAGGCGCGACGTCGCTTGCGCCCCTGCCATGCGCGCGGATTCCCACAGCGGTCACTCGCCGCTTCGGTCAATACGAATAGGCAGCGATCCGCAGATGAACCCACTCCCCGCCCGCTCAGGGACCGGTTCGCCCACGCACCCTGCCTGTCGCGCTTCGCGCAAGCGGACCGCGCGTCCCGCGATGCGCGAAACCGTGATTTACTCGCCGCGCTGCCCAGAGGTACAAGGTGCGCGTCCGACCGGACACCGGTACGGCACGCGGTGGCCGGAGCCACTCGGATCACTCATCTGCCAATGGAGACCAGTCCCATGAAAAGAATGCTCTTGGTCGCGCTGTCGACCGCCTGGCTGCTGCCCGCGGTGGGCCACGCCGCCGCCGATCCGAAGCTCGTCGAGTCGTGCAACGACTGCCACGGCGACAAGGGCATCACCACCGCGCAGGACGTGCCGTCGATCGCCGGCGTGTCCGCCACCGTCCACTCCGACGACCTGAAGGCCTTCAAGGAGAAGAAGCGCCCGTGCAACAAGGTCAGCTACAAGCGCGGCGACACCAAGCGCCAGGGCGACATGTGCACGATCGCGGCCAAGCTCACGGACGCCGAGATCGCGGCGCTGGCCGACACCTACTCGAAGCTGCCCTACGCCCCGATGAAGCAGACGACCGACGCGGCCAAGGTCGCGGCCGGCAAGGCGGTGCACGAGCGCGAGTGCAAGAGCTGCCACTCGGCCGGCGGCAAGGACCCGGCGGATGACGCGGGAATCCTGGCCGGTCAGCCGCTGACCTACCTCAAGGCCGCACTCGCC
>JAFEDP010000821.1 GCA_018241545.1 Pseudomonadota bacterium | reverse complement strand
GGCGCTCGAGCGCGGCGCGCCGCTCACGAGCCCGGCCGACCGCGGCGAGGTGGTCGGCGCGGTGGTCGAGGCCAGCCCCGAGGACGTCGAGCGCGCGCTCGCCGGCGCGTACGGCGCCTTCCCGGACTGGGACGGCACTCCGGCCGAGGATCGCGCCGCGTGCCTGGAGCGCGCCGCCGACGCCTACGAGGCCCGCCGCGGCGAGTTCGTGGCGCTGCTGGTGCGCGAGGCCGGCAAGTCGCTGCCCGACGCCGTCGCCGAGGTGCGCGAGGCGGTCGACTTCCTGCGCTACTACGCGCAGCGCGCGCGCCTCGACTTCGGCCGGCCGCAGGCCCTGCCGGGGCCCACCGGTGAGAGCAACGAGCTCGTGCTGCGGGGGCGCGGGGTGTTCGTGTGCATCAGCCCGTGGAACTTCCCGCTCGCCATCTACACCGGCCAGGTGGCGGCGGCACTCGCCGCCGGCAACGCGGTGGTCGCCAAGCCCGCGGAGCAGACGCCGCTCGTCGCCGCGCTCGCGACCGAGCTGCTGCACGGCGCCGGGGTGCCGGGCGAGGTGCTGCAGTTCCTGCCAGGCGACGGCGCGCGCGTCGGCGCGCGCCTCACGGCCGACGCGCGCGTCGCCGGCGTCGCCTTCACCGGCTCCAACGAGACCGCCGCCGCGATCCAGCGCGCACTCGCGGCCCGGCCGGGCCCGATCGCGGCGCTGATCGCCGAGACCGGCGGCCAGAACGCGATGATCGTCGACAGCTCGGCGCTGCCGGAGCAGGTGGTCGCCGACGCGCTGGCCTCCGCCTTCGGCAGCGCCGGCCAGCGCTGCTCGGCGCTGCGCGTGCTGTGCGTGCAGGAGGAGATCGCCGAGCGCGTCGAGACGCTGCTGGCCGGCGCCATGGACGAGCTCGCGCTCGGCCCGCCCGGGCTGCTCGCGACCGACGTCGGCCCGGTGATCGACGCCGAGGCGCTGGCGCGGCTCGAGGCGCACGCCGCGGCGATCGTGCGCGATGCGCGCTGGTCGCACCGCGCCAGCGTCGGCCCCGCCGCCGGCGCCGGTACGTTCTTCGCGCCGCTCGCGGTC
>JAFEDP010000820.1 GCA_018241545.1 Pseudomonadota bacterium | reverse complement strand
GAGCGGCCGGAGGTGCAGACCCACCCCACCAACAAGATCAAGACGCCGGTCTCGGACCACGCGATGTACGTGACCATCAACGACATCGTGCTCAACGAGGGCACCGAGCACGAGCAGCGCCGTCCCTTCGAGGTGTTCATCAACTCGAAGAACCTCGACCACTTCCAGTGGATCGTGGCGCTGACCCGCATCATCTCGGCGGTGTTCCGCAAGGGCGGCGACGTGACGTTCCTGGTCGAGGAGCTCAAGGCCGTGTTCGATCCGCGCGGCGGCTACTGGCAGCCGGGCGGGCGCTTCATGCCGTCGATCATCGCCGAGCTCGGCTACGTGATCGAGAAGCACCTGCAGACCATCGGGCTGATGCCGCGCCCGGAGATGGACGCGCACCGCAAGAAGCTGATCGAGGAGAAGCGCGAGGAGTACGAGGCGCGCAACAAGCAGCAGGACGCGTTCTCCCGCGGTCACTACCCGGAGGGCGCCCAACTGTGCGCCAAGTGCAGCACCGCGGCCGTGATCATGATGGACGGCTGCATGACCTGCCTCAACTGCGGCGACTCGAAGTGCGGTTGAGCTGACGAACCCGTCGACACGCGCCGTCCGGGCCAGAGCCCGGCGCCGCGCAAGCGGCAAGGCGCGTGCCTTCCGGGCCGCCCCGCGAGGGGCGGCCCTTTTTTTCGCGGCGCGGTACCGGAGCCGCGAAAACGAAAGGGGCGCCGCTCACGCGGCGCCCCGGGTCGCTACTCGCGGGCCGCCGGCGGTCCGTGCCGCCGGCCCGCCTCGGATCACTTCGTCGCGCTGAACTTCAGCGTCACGCGCCGGTTCTCGGCACGGCCCGCCGCGGTGTCGTTGCTCGCGATCGGGTTCTCCTCGCCGAAGCCCTGAGCCGTCAGCAGGTCCGCGTTGACGCCGTGCGCCACCAGGTAGTCCTTGACCGCAATGGCGCGGCGCTCGGACAGCTTCTGGTTGTACGCGGCCTTGCCGACGGAGTCGGTGTAGCCGCGCACCTCGACCTTGCCGCAGCCGCACTTCTTGATGCTGGCGACGGCCTCGTCGAGCACCTTGACCGACTCCGGCTTC
>JAFEDP010000081.1 GCA_018241545.1 Pseudomonadota bacterium | reverse complement strand
ACCGCGTTGGGGACGTCGGAGGCCTCGGCGCGCGTCGGCACCGGGTTGTGGATCATCGACTCCATCATCTGCGTCGCGGTGACGACGATCCGGAACTTCTGGCGCGCGGTCTGGATGATGCGCTTCTGCAGGCCCGTGAGCTCGGCATAGCCGACTTCGACGCCGAGGTCGCCGCGCGCCACCATCACCGCGTCGCTCGCCTCGACGATGTCGTCGAGGTGGCGGATGGCCTCGGCGCGCTCGATCTTCGCCATCAGCCGGGCGCTGCCGCCGGCCTCGCGCAGCAGCTGGCGCGCCTCGAGCATGTCCTCGCCGCTCCTCGGGAACGACACCGCGAGGTAGTCGACCTCGAGGCGCGCCGCCATGCGGATGTCCTCGCGGTCCTTGTCGGTGAGCGCCCCGGCCGACAGCCCGCCGCCGCGGCGGTTGAGGCCCTTGTTGTTGGACAGCTCGCCGCCCACGACCACGCGGGTGTGCACGCGCGGCCCGTCGACGCCGGTGACCTCGAGCACGATCAGGCCGTCGTTGAGCAGCAGCACGTCGCCGTCGCGCACGTCGCGCGGCAGCGCCTTGTAGGCGCAGCCAACCACCTGGTCGGTGCCGGCCGCCGGGTCGAGCGACACGTCGAGGGTGAAGGGGGCGCCCTCGGCGAGCTGCACGCTGCCCGCGACGAAGCGGTCGATGCGGATCTTCGGGCCGGCCAGGTCGCCGAGGATGCCGACGTAGCGCCCGACGCTGAGCGCCGCGTCGCGCACCATCGCGATGCGCCGCGCGTGGTCCTCGAAGCGGCCGTGCGAGAAGTTGACGCGCACGACGTCAGCGCCGGCACGGAACAGGTCCTGCAGCACGCGCGGCTCGTCGGTCGCCGGCCCGAGGGTGGCGACGATCTTGGTGCGCCGCGGCGCGCGCACCGGGGTCATCGGCGCGCGGCCTCGCGGGCACGCGACTCGAGCATCACGACCGCGGGCAGCGGCTTGCCCTCGACGAACTCGAGGAACGCGCCGCCGCCGGTGGAGATGTAGCTGATGCCGTCCTCCACCTGGTACTTCTCGATGGCCGCGAGCGTGTCGCCGCCGCCGGCCAGCGAGAACGCCTTCGAGGTCGCGATCGCGTTTGCGAGCACGCGCGTGCCCTCGCCGAACTGGTCGAACTCGAACACCCCGACCGGGCCGTTCCAGATCACGGTGCCCGCCCCGCCCACCAGCCGCGCGAAGCGCTCGGCGGTGTCCGGGCCGATGTCCAGGATCATGTCGTCGGGCGCGACGTCGGCCACCGCCTTGACGTCGGCCTCGGCCTTGGCCGAGAACTCCTTGGCGACGACGACGTCGGTGGGCAGCGGCAGGTCCACGCCCTTGGCCGCCGACTGCTCGAGCAGCCGGCGCGCGATGTCGACCATGTCGGGCTCGGCGAGGCTCTTGCCGATCGGCGCGCCGCGCGCCAGCAGGAACGTGTTGGCGATGCCGCCGCCGACGATCAGCTGGTCGACGCGCGCCAGCAGCGCCTCGAGCACGGTCAGCTTCGTCGAGACCTTCGAGCCGCCGACGATCGCCGTCAGCGGCCGCTGCGGGCTGTCGAGCGCCGTGTCGAGCGCGACCAGCTCGTTGACCAGCAGCGGCCCGGCGCACGCCACCGGCGCGAAGCGCGCCACGCCATGGGTGCTCGCCTCGGCGCGGTGGGCCGTGCCGAAGGCGTCCATGACGTACACGTCGCACAGCGCCGCCATGCGCCGCGCCAGCTCCTCGGCGTCCTTCTTCTCGCCCTTGTTGAAGCGGCAGTTCTCGAGCAGCACCGCCTCGCCCGGCGCCACCTCGACGCCACCGAGCCAGTCCGTGACGAGCGGCACCTTGCGCCCGAGCAGCTCCGACAGCCGCGCCGCCACCGGCGCCAGCGAGAACTCGGCCGCCGGCTTGCCCTCCTCCGGGCGCCCGAGGTGCGACATCAGCATCACGCGCGCACCCGCGGCGAGCGCCTGCCGGATCGTCGGCAGCGACGCGCGGATGCGGGCGTCGCTGGTGACGACGCCGTCCTTGACCGGCACGTTGAGGTCCTCGCGGATCAGCACGCGCTTGCCGGCGAGCGCCACGTCCTGCATGCGGACCACGCGCGTCGACACACCCCCCGGCGCACCGCCGCCGGCGCCGGCCACGGCCATCACTTGGCGCGGCTCCAGGCCAGCGTCGTGTCGAGCATGCGGTTCGAGAAGCCCCACTCGTTGTCGTACCACGAGCACACCTTGACCAGCGTGCCGTCGATGACCTTGGTGAGCGTCGCGTCGTAGGTCGAGGAGGCCGGGTCGTGGTTGAAGTCGACCGAGACGAGCGGCTGGTCGTTGTAGGCGAGCACGCCCTTGAGCGGGCCGTTGGCGGCGTCCTTGAGGATCTTGTTGATCTCCTCGACGCTGGTGGCGCGCTTGGCGGTGAAGGTCAGGTCCACCAGCGACACGTTGATGGTCGGCACGCGCACCGCGAAGCCGTCGAGCTTGCCCTTGAGCTCGGGCAGCACCAGGCCGACCGCCGCGGCCGCGCCGGTCTTGGTCGGGATCATCGACATGGTCGCCGAGCGCGCGCGCCTGAGGTCCTTGTGGAAGACGTCGGTCAGCACCTGATCGTTGGTGTAGGCGTGCACCGTGGTCATGATGCCGGCCACGAGCCCGATCGAGTCGTGCAGCGGCTTGACCAGCGGCGCGAGGCAGTTGGTCGTGCACGAGGCGTTGGAGATCACGCTCATCGCGCTCGTCAGCGTGCCGTGGTTGACGCCGTAGACGATCGTCGCGTCGACGCCGCCCTCGGCCGGTGCCGAGATCACGACCTTCTTGGCGCCGCCGGCGATGTGCTTGGAGGCCTTCTCCTTGTTGGCGAACAGCCCGGTGCACTCCAGCACGAAGTCGACGCCGAGCGCACCCCACGGCAGCTTCGAGGGATCGCGCTCCGCCAGCACCTTGATGCGATCGCCATTGACGACCATCGCGTCGCCCTCGACCTTGACCTCGCCCGGGAAGCGGCCGTGGGCGGTGTCGTGCTTGGTCAGGTGCGCGTTGGTGGCGGCATCGCCGAGGTCGTTGATCGCGACGATCTGGATCTCCGACGTGCGCTTGCTCTCGTAGAGAGCGCGCAGCACGTTGCGGCCGATGCGTCCGTAGCCGTTGATTCCTACCTTGATGGCCATGCTCGGATCCTCTTAGCTGCTTTCACGGTCAGCCCGGCGCTCAGCCGCCGAGCGCCTGCTGGGCGAGCGCGACGACGCGCTCGCTCGTCAGGCCGAAGTGCTGGAACAAGTCCTTGGCGGGCGCCGAGGCGCCGAAGCTGTCGATCCCGATCACCCGCTCGCGGCTGCCGGTGTAGCGGCACCAGGCGTCGCGCACGCCCGCCTCGACGGCGATGCACGGCACGCCCGGCGGCAGCACGCCGAGCCGGTAGTCGGCCGGCTGCGCCTCGAAGCACTCGACCGACGGCATCGACACGACGCGCACGCGCCGGCCGCGCCCGGCGAGCACGCGCGCGGCCTCGACCGCGAGCTGCACCTCCGAGCCGGTCGCGATCAGCACGAGCTCCGGCGCGCCCTCGCAGTCGACGAGCACGTAGCCGCCGCGGCGCACCGCCGCCAGCGTCCCGGCGCCGCGCGGCTGGTGCGGCAGCGCCTGGCGGGTCAGCACGAGCGCGGTCGGCCCGCCGCGGCGCTCGATGGCGTCGATCCAGGCGGCGTGCGCCTCGACCGCGTCGCACGGCCGCCACAGCGTCAGGTGCGGGATCACGCGCAGCGACGCGAGGTGCTCGACGGGCTGGTGCGTGGGGCCGTCCTCGCCGAGCCCGATCGAGTCGTGCGTCCAGACGAAGACCGTCGGCACCTGCATCAGCGCGGCCATGCGCACCGCGTTGCGGGCGTAGTCGGAGAACACCAGGAAGGTGCCGCCGTACGGGCGCAGGCCGCCGTGCAGCGCGATGCCATTCATGACCGCCGACATGCCGAACTCGCGCACGCCGTACCAGACGTAGTTGCCGGCCGGGTCGGTGCGGGTCACGCCCTTGGAGTTCTTGGCCCAGGTGTTGTTGGAGCCGGTGAGGTCGGCCGAGCCGCCGAAGAGCTCGGGCAGGCGCGGCGCGAACGCGTTGAGAGCCGCCTGCGAGGACTGACGGGTCGCGAGCGCGCCGCCCTTCTCCTGCACCGCCGCCAGCGTCGCCTGCGCGAGCGCCGCCCAGTCGCCCGGCAGCTCGCCGCCGAAGCGCCGCTCGAACTCGGCCGCGAGCTCCGGGTACGCCTTGCGGTACTCCTTCATCAGCCGCTGCCACTTGCCCTCGAGGCGCTTGCCGCGGGCGCGGCCATCCCACTCGGCACGCAGCTCGTCGGGCACCTCGAACGGCGGATACGGCCAGCCGAGGGCCTGGCGCGCGGCGGCGACCTCCTCGGCCCCGAGCGGCGAACCGTGCGTCGCCTCGGTGCCCTGCTTGTTGGGCGCGCCGAAGCCGATGATGGTCTTGCAGCAGATCAGCGTCGGCTTGCCGGTCTCCTTGCGCGCCTTGCGGATTGCGCGCGTGACGGCCTCGGCGTCGTGACCGTCGACGCCGCGGATCACCTGCCAGCCGTAGGCCTCGAAGCGCCGCGGCGTGTCGTCGGTGAACCAGCCCTGCACGTGGCCGTCGATCGAGATGCCGTTGTCGTCGTAAAAGCAGATCAGCTTGCCGAGGCCGAGCGTGCCGGCCAGCGAGCAGGCCTCGTGCGACACGCCCTCCATCAGGCAGCCGTCGCCGAGGAACACGTAGGTGTGGTGATCGACGATCGTGAAGCCCGGCTGGTTGAAGGTCGCGCCGAGCACGCGCTCGGCGAGCGCCATGCCGACCGCATTGGCGAGCCCCTGGCCGAGCGGCCCGGTCGTCGTCTCGACGCCGAGCTTGGGCTCGCGCTCCGGGTGGCCGGGCGTGTGCGAGCCGAGCTGGCGGAAGCGCCTGAGCTGCTCGATGGGCAGCGCGTAGCCCGTCAGGTGCAGCAGCGAGTACAGCAGCATCGAGCCGTGGCCGTTCGAGAGCACGAACCGGTCGCGGTCCGGCCAGTGCGGGTTGCCCGGGTTGTGCTTCAGGAAGTCCCGCCACAGGACCTCGGCGATGTCGGCCATGCCCATCGGCATGCCGGGGTGACCGGAATTCGCCTGCTGGACCGCATCCATGCTGAGGGCGCGAAGGGCGTTGGCGAGTTGTCGGCGGTTCTGCATCGGCCATTCCTGGCGGGGTTGGTCAAGCTCGCCATTGTCCAATACGGACAGGACAGGGGCAATGTCCGGCCACCCCTTGATATACTCCGGCGGTTACATTCCTGAGGCGCCCGCGGCGCACGGTCCGGTATGTCATCCAGCAGCGGTTACCTGTTCACGTCCGAGTCGGTCTCGGAAGGCCATCCGGACAAGGTCGCCGACCAGATCTCCGACGCGGTCCTCGATGCGATCCTCGGCGCGGACAAGCGCGCGCGCGTCGCCTGCGAGACGCTGGTCAAGACCGGCTGCGTGATCATCGCCGGCGAGATCACCACTTCCGCCTGGGTCGACCTCGAGGCGCTGGTGCGGCGCACGGTGCTGCGCATCGGCTACGACCACAGCGAGATGGGCTTCGACGGCGCGAGCTGCGCGGTCATCAACATCATCGGCAAGCAGTCGCCTGACATCGCCCAGGGCGTCGACCGCAAGGACCCGCGCAAGCAGGGCGCCGGCGACCAGGGCCTGATGTTCGGCTATGCGACCAACGAGACCGACGTGCTGATGCCGGCGCCCATCACCTACGCGCACCGGCTGGTCAAGCGCCAGGCCGAGGTGCGCCGCGGCCGCAAGCTCGGCTTCCTGCGTCCCGATGCGAAGAGCCAGATCACCTTCCGCTACGAGCACGACCGGCCGGTCGGCATCGAGGCGGTGGTGCTCTCGACGCAGCATGCGCCGGACGTCTCGCAGCGCCGGCTGCGCGAGGCCGTGATGGAGGAGATCATCCTCCCCGTGCTGCCGAAGCGCTGGATCGACAAGCGCACCCGCTTCCACATCAACCCGACCGGCAAGTTCGTCATCGGCGGGCCGGTCGGCGACTGCGGCCTCACCGGCCGCAAGATCATCGTCGACACCTACGGCGGCTTCGCGCGCCACGGTGGCGGCGCGTTCTCCGGCAAGGACCCGTCCAAGGTCGACCGCTCGGCCGCGTACGCGGCGCGCTACGTCGCCAAGAACATCGTCGCCGCGGGACTCGCTGAGCGCTGCGAAGTGCAGGTGTCCTACGCCATCGGGGTCGCCGAGCCGACCTCGGTGATGGTCGAGACCTTCGGCACCGGCAAGCTCTCGCGCGAGAAGCTCACCAAGCTCGTGCGCCGGCACTTCGACCTGACGCCGTACGGCCTGCGCCAGATGCTCGACCTCGCGCGACCGATCTACCAGGCGACCGCCGCCTACGGGCACTTCGGGCGCACCGAGCCCGAGTTCACGTGGGAGCGCACCGACCGGGCGCGGGCCCTGAAGGCGGACGCCCGCTAGCCGCCAGCCATTCCGAACCGCCCGCCGAGGGGCGTTGCAGCGGACCCGGGGCCCCCGCCCCGCCGGTCCGTCAGGCTCGGCGGGGCGGTCGACCCGACAACGGCGCCCATTCCTTCTCCCGAGGAGAGAACGAATGAGCGCTGTGATCAAACTGAAGAACGATTTCCACGTCGCCGACCTCAAGCTCGCCGGCTGGGGCCGCAAGGAGATCGCGATCGCCGAGACCGAGATGCCCGGTCTCATGGCGGTGCGCGAGGAGTACGCGGGCCGCCAGCCGCTCAAGGGCGCCCGCATCGCCGGCTCCCTGCACATGACGATCCAGACCGCGGTGCTGATCGAGACGCTGAAGGCGCTCGGCGCCGACGTGCGCTGGGCCTCCTGCAACATCTACTCGACGCAGGACCACGCCGCGGCCGCGATCGTCGAGGCCGGCACGCCGGTGTTCGCCTACAAGGGCGAGTCGCTGGCCGAGTACTGGGAGTACACGCACCGGATCTTCGAGTGGGCCGACGGCGGCACGCCGAACATGATCCTCGACGACGGCGGCGACGCGACGCTGCTGGTGCACCTCGGGCTGCGCGCCGAATCCGATCCGGCGGTGATCCAGAACCCGACCAACGAGGAGGAGTCGATCCTGTACGCGGCGATCGCGCAGCGGCTCAAGTCCAAGCCCGGCTTCTACGCCGCGATCGCCCGGAACATCCGCGGCGTCACCGAGGAGACCACCACCGGCGTGCACCGGCTGTACCAGATGCAGCGCGAGGGCCGGCTGCTGTTCCCGGCGGTCAACGTCAACGACTCGGTCACCAAGTCCAAGTTCGACAACCTCTACGGCTGCCGCGAGTCGCTGGTCGACGCGATCAAGCGCGCCACCGACGTGATGGTCGCCGGCAAGGTCGCGGTCGTGGCCGGCTACGGCGACGTCGGCAAGGGCAGCGCCGAGGCGCTGAAGGCGCTGTCGGCCCAGGTGTGGGTCACCGAGATCGACCCGATCTGCGCGCTGCAGGCGGCGATGGACGGCTACCGCGTGGTCACGATGGACTACGCCGCCGACAAGGCCGACATCTTCGTCACCGCGACCGGCAACCTGCGCGTGATCGCGTTCGAGCACATGCAGCGCATGAAGCACAACGCGATCGTCTGCAACATCGGCCACTTCGACTCCGAGATCGACATCGCGAGCCTGGCCGCGTGCCGCTGGGAGGAGATCAAGCCGCAGGTCGACCACGTCGTGTTCCCCGACGGCAAGCGCATCATCGTGCTTGCCAAGGGCCGCCTCGTGAACCTCGGCTGCGGCACCGGGCACCCATCGTTCGTGATGTCGAACTCCTTCTCCAACCAGACGCTGGCGCAGATCGAGCTGTGGATGCACCCGGAGCGCTACGAGAAGAAGGTCTACACGCTGCCCAAGCACCTCGACGAGCACGTCGCGCGCCTGCACCTTAAGAAGATCGGCGCCGAGCTCACGCGATTGACGGCCGAGCAGGCCGCCTACATCGGCGTCCCGGTCGAGGGGCCGTACAAGGGCGAGCACTACCGCTACTAGGGCGGCGGCCCGCGGCGCGCGGGCCGGGCCCCGATCCCGGTCCGCGCGCGCCCGGCCACCCCCGGGAACCGCGCGCGGCATCGGTCATCTAACGGTAATGTGCGCCGCATCATCCGGGCGTGGCGCTGCGCGCGACGGGGTTCACCCTTGCGACCGGGACCCCCTTGCTATCCTGCCCGGAGCCTGCCCGAGACCCGAGAGCGGACCTACGTCACGGAACCCCTGGTGAGCCGCGCCCCCCTTCGCGTCGTCCAGTTCACGGACCTGCACCTGTACGGCGCGGCCGACGGGCGGCTGCGCGGCGTCGCGACCCTGCCGGCGCTCGAGGCGACGGTCGCCGCGGCGCGCGAGCGCGAGGCGCCGTGGGAGGCGCTGCTCTTGACCGGCGACCTGGTGCAGGACGACCCCGCCGGCTATCAGCACGTGCGCCGGCTGTTCGGCGGCTCGACCGTGCCGGTCTACTGCCTGCCCGGCAACCACGACGAGCAGGCGCCGATGCGCGCGGCGCTCGCGGGAGCCCCGTTCCAGATCTGCGGCGAGGCGCGCCACGGCGAGTGGCTGCTCGTGATGCTCGATTCCTACCAGCACGGCATGGCGGCCGGGCGCCTCGGCCCGGGCGAGCTCGCGCGCCTCGACGCCGCGCTCGGCGCACACCCCGATCGCCACGCGCTCGTGACGCTGCACCACCATCCGGTCGCCGCCGGCAGCCGCTGGCTCGACACCGTCGGCCTCGAGAACGCCGAGGAGCTGTTCACGGTGCTCGACCGCCACGCGAACGTGCGCGTAGTCCTGTGGGGCCACGTGCACCAGGCCTTCGACGGCGAGCGCCGCGGCGTGCGCCTGCTCGGCACGCCCTCGACCTGCGCCCAGTTCAAGCCCGCGTCCGATCACTTCGCGATCGATCGCCGCCCGCCCGCCTACCGCTGGCTCGAGCTGCACGCGGATGGGCGGGTCGAGAGCGCCGCGGTCTGGGTCGAGGCCGAGAGCGCGGCGAGCACGCCGCGCGCATCCGCCGCCGGCGGCTAGAGCTCGACCATCTCGAAGTCGTCCTTGCTCGCCCCGCAGTCGGGGCAGGCGTAGTCGGCCGGCACGTCGCTCCAGCGCGTGCCCGGCGGGACGCCGCGCTGCGGGTCGCCTTCCGCCTCATCGTAGACGTGGCCGCAGATCACGCAGATCCACGTCTTCAGCCCCTCGGTCATCGTGTTGCTCATGTGCGTCCACCACCGGTACCGCCGGCGCGCGCCGCGCCGTACACTGCGCCCCGGAGGTACCCGTGCCCAGCTCACATGAACTCTATCAGGAAGCCTGCCGCTACATCCCCGGCGGCGTGAACTCGCCGGTGCGCGCGTTCCGCGGCGTGGGCGGCGAGCCGGTGTTCTTCAGCCGCGCGCTCGGCCCGCACGTGTGGTCGGCCGACGGCACGCGCTACGTCGACTACGTCGGCTCGTGGGGCCCGGCCGTGCTCGGCCACGCGCATCCGGACGTGATCCGCGCCGTCCAGGCGGCGGCCGCCGACGGCCTGTCCTTCGGCGCGCCGACGCCGATCGAGACCGAGGTGGCGCGCACGATCTGCCGGCTGGTGCCCTCGATCGAGCTGGTGCGCATGGTGAGCTCGGGCACCGAGGCGACCATGAGCGCCATCCGCCTCGCGCGCGGCTTCACCGGCCGCGACAAGATCGTCAAGTTCGAGGGCTGCTACCACGGCCACTCCGACTCGCTGCTGGTCAAGGCGGGCTCGGGCCTGCTGACCCAGGGCGTGCCGACCTCGGCCGGCGTGCCGGCGGCGATGGCCGCCCACACGCTGACGCTGTCGTACAACGACCTCGCGCAGGTGCGCGAGGCGTTTCGCAGCCAGGGCGCCGAGATCGCCTGCGTGATCGTCGAGCCGGTCGCCGGCAACATGAACTGCATCCCGCCGGCGCCGGGCTTCCTCGAGACGCTGCGCGAGGAGTGCACCCGCCATGGCGCGGTGCTGATCTTCGACGAGGTCATGACCGGCTTTCGCGTCGCGCTCGGCGGCGCCCAGGCGCGCTACGGCATCCGCCCCGACCTCACCACGCTCGGCAAGATCGTCGGCGGCGGCATGCCGGTCGGCGCCTTCGGCGGGCGGCGCGACATCATGGAGCGCATCGCGCCGCTCGGCCCCGTCTACCAGGCGGGCACGCTGTCGGGCAACCCGGTGGCGATGGCGGCGGGCCTCGAGACGCTGCGCCTGATCGAGGCTCCGGGCTTCCACGAGCGGCTCGCCGCCGCCACCGAGCGGCTGGTCACCGGCCTCGCCGGCGCGGCCCGCGAGGCCGGCATCGCGCTCGCGACCAACCACGTGTGCGGCATGTTCGGGCTGTTCTTCACGGACGCGCCGCGCGTGACCAGCTACGCCGAGGCCACCGGCTGCGACGTGGAGCGCTTCAAGCGCTTCTTCCACGCGATGCTGCGCGAGGGCGTGTACCTCGCGCCGTCGGCGTTCGAGGCGGGCTTC
>JAFEDP010000819.1 GCA_018241545.1 Pseudomonadota bacterium | reverse complement strand
TGGGCGGCGGGCGGGAGCGGGAGCGTCGCCGCCAGCGCGCCGGCCGGTGCGAGCAGCAGCAGCGCGAGCAGCCACTGCGTGCGCGAGGCCTGCGGGCTTAAGGGCATCTGAAGGTCACCGCTTTGTGATCTGCCGCACATTCTAGCGTCACGCCCCTGCCCTATCCTGACTCGCATACAACGAGACCAGTGACGGGGAAGACGCCGATGGACCGACCGTTGCCGAGCGCTGCCAACGCGGCCGTCGTGCTTGAGACCGCCGAGGTTGAGTCCGCCGGCTGGGACCCGCATGCCGTGTGGCGCGAGCGCGTGCAGGACGCGCCGCGACGCCCGGTGCGCACTGCCCGCCTCGCGCCGAACTCGGCGGGCTGGGACCCGCTCGAGACCTGGCGGCTGCGCGTGCGCAGCCCGCGCTAGTAGCGCACCAGCGCCGATCCCCAGGTAAAGCCCGCGCCGAAGGTTTCGAGCAGCAGCGTCTGGCCGCGCCGGATGCGGCCGTCGCGCACCGCGGTGTCGAGCGCGAGCGGGATCGAGGCGGCCGAGGTGTTGCCGTGATCCTGGACGGTCACGACCACCTGCTTCATCGGCAGCTCGAGCTTCTTGGCCGCCGCCTGGATGATCCGCAGGTTCGCCTGGTGCGGCACCAGCCAGTCGATCGCCGCGCGGTCGATGCCGGCCTTGGTCAGCGTCTGGTCGACGAGGCGCGACAGCGTGTTGACCGCGACCTTGAACACCTCGTTGCCCTTCATTTGGATCCCGGCGGGCGCGCCGGCGCGCAGCTGGTCGAAACCGTGCGAGATGCCGTACGGAAACGTCAGCAGGTCGCGGTACTCGCCGTCAGCTGACAGGATCGTGGTCAGGATGCCCGGCTCCTCGGATGGCTTGAGGATCACCGCGCCGGCGCCGTCGCCGAACAGCACGCAGGTGCCGCGGTCGTTCCAGTCGACGAGCCGCGTGATGCACTCCGAGCCGATCACCAGCGCGCACTTCGACTCGCCGAGGCGCACGAACTTGTCGGCGATGCCGAGCGCGTAGACGAAGCTCGAGCAGGCCGCCTCGAGGCTGAGCGCCGGCGTGT
>JAFEDP010000818.1 GCA_018241545.1 Pseudomonadota bacterium | reverse complement strand
TGCTGCTCAAGGAAATCATCGTGCCGGCGAAGGCCGACAAGGTGGTGTTCCTGATCGCGCCGCTGGTGGCGCTGGTGCCGGCGCTGTCGACCTGGGCGGTGGTGCCGTTCTCGCCGGACTTCGTGCTCGCCGACATCGACGCGGGGCTGCTGTACATCCTCGCGCTGACCTCGCTCGGCGTGTACGGCATCATCCTCGCCGGCTGGGCCGCCAACTCCAAGTACGCGATGCTCGGCGCCATGCGCTCGGCCGCGCAGATCGTGGCCTACGAGATCGCGATGGGCTTCGCGCTGGTCGGCGTGCTGATGGCGGCCGGCAGCCTCAACCTCACCGACGTGGTGCGCTCGCAGGCCGGCGGCCCCTGGCACTGGCACGGCCTCGTGCTGTTCCCGCTGATGGTCATCTACTTCATCGCCGGGCTCGCCGAGACCAACCGCGCGCCGTTCGACGTCGCCGAGGGCGAGTCGGAGATCGTCGCGGGTTTCCACGTCGAGTACTCGGGCGCGACCTTCGCCACGCTGTTCGCGCTGCCGGAGTACGCGAACATGATCCTGGTGGCGACGCTGGCGCCGGTGCTGTTCATGGGCGGCTGGCTGTCGCCGTTCGAGGGGCTGCTGCCGGCGGACTCGCTGCTGGCGCAGCCCTCGTTCCTGTGGCTGTTCCTCAAGATCCTGTGGTTCCTGTTCTGCTTCCTGTGGATCCGGGCCACCTTCCCGCGCTACCGCTACGACCAGATCATGCGGCTCGGCTGGAAGGTCTTCATCCCGCTGACCCTGGTGTGGATCGGTGTGGAGTGCGTGCTCGCCTGGAACGGAGTCGGCCCGTGGGGCCGGCCGTAAGCGGCGGGGCGGGGGTGCCATGAGCGCGGTTCGCAATTTCACCAAGACGCTGCTGCTGGGCGAGCTCCTGACGGGGCTCGGCGTGACCTTCCGCTACCTGTGGAAGCCGAAGTTCACGGTCCACTATCCCTACGAGAAGGCGCCGCAGTCGCCGCGCTACCGCGGGCTGCACGCGCTCAGGCGCTACCCGAACGGCGAGGAGCGCTGCATCGCCTGCAAGCTGTGCGAGGCGGTGTGCCCGG
>JAFEDP010000817.1 GCA_018241545.1 Pseudomonadota bacterium | reverse complement strand
GGAATAGGCGCTGAGGCCGCGGGCGATCTCGCGGCCCTCGGCGACCACGCTGACCGTGTCGCCGCGCTCGAACCGGCCGGTGACGCGCGTGACCCCGGCCGGCAGCAGGCTCTTGCCGCGGCCGAGCGCCGCGGCGGCGCCGGCGTCGATCGCGAGCCGCCCGCGCGGCTTGAGGGTGCCGGCGATCCACTGCTTGCGGCGCGCAAGCGGGGTCGTGCCGGGCACGAACCAGGTGCAGCGCTCGCCCTCCTCGACCGCCTTGAGCGGGTGCGCGCGCCGGCCGCTCGCGATGCACAGGCTGCAGCCGGCACCGAGCGCGATCTGCGCCGCGGCCACCTTGGTGGTCATGCCGCCCGAGCCGACGCCGGAGGTCGGGCCCGAGGCCATGGCCTCGACCTCGGCGCCGACCTCGTGCACCTCGGGGATGAAGCGCGCGTGCGGGTCGCGGCCGGGGTCGGCGCTGTAGAGGCCGTCGATGTCGGAGAGCAGCACCAGGCACTCGGCGCTCGCCATCTGGGCGACGCGCGCCGCGAGGCGGTCGTTGTCGCCGTAGCGGATCTCGGCGGTCGCGACGGTGTCATTCTCGTTGATGACCGGGACCGCGCCGAGGCCGAGCAGCGTGTTGAGCGTCGCGCGCGCGTTCAGGTAGCGCTGGCGCTCCTCGGTGTCCTCGAGCGTCAGCAGCACCTGCGCGACGGCGAGGCCGCGCTCCTCGAGGATCTCCTGCCAGGCGCGCGCGAGCCGGATCTGGCCGACCGCCGCGGCGGCCTGGCTCTCCTCGAGCCGCAGCCGGCCGGCGAGCAGGCCAAGGTGGCGCCGGCCGAGGGCGATCGCGCCGCTCGACACCACGATCAGCTGCTGGCCGCGCCGGGCGGCGCGCGCCAGGTCGTCGGCGAGGCTCTCGAGCCAGGCGCGATTGAGGCGCCCGCTCTTGGCGTCCACCAGGAGCGCCGAGCCGACCTTGACGACGAGACGGCGGGCCTCGCGCAGGCGCCGCGCGCGGGCACGGAATTCTGCTTGGGTCATCGCTTGCGGGCGCCGGCGACGGGCCGGGCCCCGGGTCCGACTATACCGGGACGCG
>JAFEDP010000816.1 GCA_018241545.1 Pseudomonadota bacterium | reverse complement strand
CGCGAGCCGCTCGAGCGCGGCGTCCACGGCGCCGAGCACCTCGGCGCGCTCCGCGAGCGCCGCCGGCCCCTGCTCGGCCGGCGCCGCGACCTCGGCGAGCAGCGCCCCGGGGTCGCCACCGTCGCGCGTCGCGGCGCGTGCGCGCGTGCCGAGCGCCGTCAGGGCGCAGTTGCGCACGATCGCGAGCAGCCAGGGCTTGACCTGCGCGCCGCGCCGACCGTCCCAGGCACGGTAGGCGCGCAACAGCGCCTCCTGGACCGCGTCCTCGGCGTCGGCCGGCGCCCGCAGCAGCCAGCGCGCGAGGTTGTAGGCGGCGTCGAGGTGCACCAGGGCCTCGGCTTCGAAGCGCTGCCGGTCAGCCACCCACGTCTCCGCCCATCGTCGCCGGCATGCGCGCGGCCCACCCCGAGTAGACCTGCCCGGCCGGCAGTCTATTCCCGAACCCGCCGCCGGCGCAGCCGGCCGGGCGCGGTCGTCCCGGCTGGGCGGCCGGGCGCCGGGACCCTACACTTCCCCGGTCACACGTCCCGGAGTCTCCATGTCCATGATCAAGGATCTTGCGCACGGCTGGGTCGATGCGCACCGCGCCGAGTGGTCCGACTGGCACCAGACGATCTGGCACTACGCCGAGCCCGCCTGGCGCGAGTACCGCTCCGCCGCCTGGTTCGTCGAGGTGCTGCGCCGCCACGGCTTCGCCGTCGAGGCCGGCTCGGCCGGCATGCCGACCGCGTTCGCCGCCGAGTGGTCGAACGGTGCGGGGCCCGCGGTCGCGACCTACGCCGAGTACGACGCGGTGCCGGGCAACTGCCAGGCGGCTGCGACCCGCCGCGGCCCGCGCGCCGGCCTGTCCGAGCACGCCCCCGGCCACACCGACCCGCACTCCGCCCTCGGCATCGGCGCGCTCGTCGCCGTGCTCGCCACCCAGGCGGCGATGAAGGCCGGCGGCATCAAGGGCACGCTCAAGTTCTTCGGCGAGCCGGCGGAGAAGGTGCAGGGCTCCAAGCTCGTGCACGGCCTCAAGGGCTACTACGACGGCCTCGACGCGATGGTGAGCTACCACCCGTTCTACATGCTGCCGCTGT
>JAFEDP010000815.1 GCA_018241545.1 Pseudomonadota bacterium | reverse complement strand
CGTTCCGCGCCGAGCACGAGCGCCGCTTCGGCTACCGGCCCGCCGAGGGCACGCCGCTCGTGATCGCCGCGCTCGGCGTCGAGCTCGTCGGCGCCGCGACCCACGCCCGGCTCGGCACGACCGCGGCGGCGGGTGCCGCCGCGCCGGCACGCACCACGCGCGCCT
Source organism: Pseudomonadota bacterium (assembly GCA_018241545.1). Taxonomy (GTDB): domain Bacteria; phylum Pseudomonadota; class Gammaproteobacteria; order Steroidobacterales; family Steroidobacteraceae; genus CAIKZZ01. Next base: position 921 of record JAFEDP010000815.1, on the reverse strand, counting down.
GGTTCGACGGCGCCTGGCGCGAGGTGCCGCTCATCGAGCGCGCCGCCCTGGGGCACGGAGCGCCGGTCGAGGGCCCGGCCATCGTCGTCGAGGCGACCTCGACCACGGTGGTCGAGCCCGGCTGGAGCGCCGAGCACCGCGTCGGCGGCGAGCTGGTGCTCACCTGCCGCGCCCGGCGCGCGCGGCGCCGGGTCGACGCGGCCGTGCCCGACCCGGTGCTGCTCGAGGTGTTCGCCGGCCTCTACACCCACGTCGCCGAGCAGATGGGCGCCGTGCTGCGCCAGACGGCGGCCTCCGTGAACATCCGCGAGCGCCTCGACTACTCCTGTGCGCTGTTCGACGCCGCCGGGCGGCTGGTGGCGAACGCCCCGCACATGCCGGTGCACCTCGGCTCGATGGGCGCGAGCGTGCGCGCCGTGATGGCGCGCTGGGCGGGCGCGGTGCGGCCGGGCGACGCGTTCCTCGTCAACTCGCCGTACGCCGGCGGCACGCACCTGCCCGACCTCACGGTGGTCAGTCCGGTGCAGTGGGATGGCGGAGCGCCGGCCTACTGGGTCGCCTCGCGCGCGCACCATGCCGACGTCGGCGGCATCACGCCCGGCTCGATGCCGCCGTTCAGCCGCGACATCGACGAGGAGGGCGCGCTGTTCGTCGGCGAGCGCATCGTCAGCGCCGGGCGCTTCGACGAGCCGCTGGTGCGAGCGCTGCTGGCCCGCGGCCCGCACCCGGCACGCAACCCCGAGCGCAACCTCGCCGACCTCGCCGCCCAGCTCGCCGCCAACGCGCGCGGCGCCGCCGAGCTCGAGCGCCTCGCCGCAACTCACGGCGCGGACGTCGTCGCCGCCTACATGGGCCACGTGCAGCGCAACGCCGAGGAGCGCGTGCGCGCGGCGCTGCGCGCGCTGCCGATCGCCGCGCGCG
>JAFEDP010000814.1 GCA_018241545.1 Pseudomonadota bacterium | reverse complement strand
GGCAGGCCGAGCGCGCGTGCCTGCAGGTACTCCTGCAGGCGCGTCTTCGGGTCCTTGGGCGGCGGCGCGAGCCGGAGCGCCGCGACGCGCGGCGCCCACAGCCGCTCGATGGCCGAACGTGCCGCCTCGAGGCCGCCGTCCAGATAGATCGCGCCGATCAGCGCCTCGAAGGCGTCGGCCAGGATCGAGCGGCGGCGGAAGCCCCCGGACTTGAGCTCGCCGGGGCCGAGCCGCAGGCGGTTGCCGACGTCGAGCGTCTCGGCGACGTCGGCGAGCGCCTCGCCGCTGACGAGCGCGGCGCGAAACCGGCTCAGGTCGCCCTCGGCGGCCGCGTCGAACTCGCGGTACAGCAGCTCGGCGATCACGAACGACAGCAGCGCATCGCCGAGGAACTCCAGCCGCTCGTTGTCGGCCCCGCCGGCGCTGCGGTGGGTCAGCGCGCGCCCCACCAGCGCCGCGTCGCGCGCCCGCCAGCCGAAGCGCGCCTGCAGCCAGTCGAGGTCGGCGCCGGGCGCCGCCGCGGTCACGGACCGGCCGACCCGGACAGCGTGACGGTCTTGTCGAAGTGCACCACGAGCCCGACGTTGCCGATGTACGGCGCCTCGGCGTCGTAGGCGGCGTGCAGGACCCACCCGCCGCCGTCCTTGCGTATCTCGATGTCCTTGTAGGTCAGCGACTTGATGTCCTCGATGTCGAAGCGCTTCTCGAGCGCGTTACGCATCGCGCTGGCGCCGCCCTCGGCGTCGGCCTTAATTCCCTCCATGGCGCGCACCACGTTGAAGTACTCGAGGTACACGGGCAGCAGCCGGATCGCGGCGTAGATGAACAGGCCGACGAAGGCGACCAGGATCAGGAATCCCAGCGCGGTCATGCCGCCTTGGCGACGCTGGCTCGATTGGCGCATGGTCTGTCTCCCTCGCGTCAGAGTTCAGTGTACGGCCATGCCGAGGCGCTTCCAGCGCACCGCGGGGAAGCCGTCAAAGCTCGCCCAGATGCGCACCGCCTTGCCGACCAGGTTGCCCTCCGGCACGTAGCCGAGGTCGAAGCGGCTGTCGGCGCTGTTGTCGCGGTTGTCGCCCATGAAGAAGT
>JAFEDP010000813.1 GCA_018241545.1 Pseudomonadota bacterium | reverse complement strand
AGCACGCGGCGGCCGAGCTCGAGGCGGCCGCCGGCCCCGGCGCCCGGCGCGCACGGGGCTGCGAGTAGCACGCCGGTCACGACACCAGCCCCTCCGGCGCATTAGGATCGGCAGGGGTTCCTCGACGGAGCGCGACGATGGCCAGCGGGTCGGCCACGGACGGGCGCGGCGCGGGCGGGCCGGCGGCAGCCGGCGGCCCGGTGGCCCCGGCCGTCGTGGCGGTCCGCGGCGCCGTCCTCGCGCTCGCCGTGTTCGCGACCAGCGCGCTCGGCTTCGCCGTGCCGCACTTCGGCGGCCGGCTGCACCTCCTGCTGCTGCCGAGCGGGATCGCGGTGGCGGCGCTGGTGCGCTGGGGCCGCGGCCTGTGGCCGGCCGTGCTCCTGGCCGAGCTCGGCTTCGAGCTCTGGGCGGGCACGCGCCTCGTGCCGGCGCTCGTGATCGCCGCGGGACTGCCGGCCGGCGCGTTCGCGACCGCGTGGCTGCTCGAGCGCCACCGCTTCGACCGCGGCTTCTCGCACGCGCGCGACGTGCCGGTGTTCCTCGCCGCGACGCTGCTCGGCATGGCGGTGACCTCGATCATCGGCAACCTCGGCTTCCTGATCGGGCCGGCGGCACCGGGCGCTGAGGCGCTCGACTACCTGCGCTGGTGGAGCAACACCGCGGCCGGCGTGCTGCTGCTCGGCCCGCCGCTGCTCGCGCTCGATGCCGCGGCGCTCGAGCGCCTGCGCGCCGCGCCGGTGCGGGCGCTCCTGTACGGCGCCACGGTGCTGGCGCTCACCGCAGCGCTGCTGCTCGTCAAGCCGCAGCCGGACCTCGCGCCGGGCGTGCGCTCGCCGTTCCTCGTCGTCTCGCTGGTGCTGATCGTGGTCGGCGTGGTGCGCTTCGGGCTCGTCACCGGCGCCACCACGACGCTGCTGCTGAGCGCCGGCGCCGCGCTCGCCTTCGCCTTCGACCGCGGGCTCATGACGGGTCTGCCGGAGATCGAGGGCCTGGTGCTGCTGTGGTCCTACACCGGCGCGACCACCGCCTTCGGCCTGATCGTGACGGCGCTGCTGGCGGAGCGGGACGCGGCGGCGGCGGAGCGGCTGC
>JAFEDP010000812.1 GCA_018241545.1 Pseudomonadota bacterium | reverse complement strand
GGGCCGAACCGCATCGGCCAGGGCATCGAGTTCGACTACTGCTGCGTGCACGCGGCCCTCGCGCTGCGCGAGGACGGGTTCGAGACCATCATGGTCAACTGCAACCCGGAGACCGTCTCCACCGACTACGACACCTCGGACCGGCTGTACTTCGAGCCGCTGACCTTCGAGGACGTCATGGAGATCATCGCCAAGGAGAAGCCCGAGGGCGTGATCGTGCAGTACGGCGGCCAGACGCCGCTCAAGCTCGCGCGCGCGCTCGCGGCGGCCGGCGCGCCGATCATCGGCACCACCCCGGACTCGATCGACGTGGCCGAGGACCGCGAGCGCTTCCAGCAGCTGATCCAGAAGCTCGGGCTCAAGCAGCCGGCGAACGCCACCGCGCGCACCGAGGAGCAGGCGGTGCAGCTGGCGCGCGAGGTCGGCTATCCGCTCGTGGTGCGCCCCTCGTACGTGCTCGGCGGGCGCGCGATGGAGGTGGTCTTCAACGAGGACGACCTCAGGACCTACATGAACGAGGCCGTCAAGGTCTCCAACGACAGCCCGGTGCTGCTCGACCGCTTCCTCGATCTCGCGACCGAGGTCGACGTCGACGCCATCTGCGACGGCAGCGACGTGCTGATCGGCGGCATCATGGAGCACATCGAGCAGGCCGGCGTGCACTCGGGCGACTCCTCGTGCTCGCTGCCGCCGTTCGCGCTGGCCGCTAAGCTGCAGGCGGAGCTGCGCGACCAGACCCGCAAGATGGCGCAGGCCCTCAACGTGATCGGCCTGATGAACGTGCAGTTCGCGATCCAGAACGGCATCGTGTACGTGCTCGAGGTCAACCCGCGCGCCTCGCGCACGGTGCCGTTCGTGTCGAAGGCGACCGGGCGGCCGCTGGCGAAGATCGCGGCACGGGTCATGACCGGCCGCACGCTGGCTGCGCAGCAGGCCACCGAGGAGCGCGTGCCGGGGTACTACTCGGTCAAGGAGTCGGTGTTCCCGTTCGCGAAGTTCCCCGAGGCCGACCCGATCCTGGGCCCCGAGATGAAGTCCACGGGTGAGGTCATGGGCACCGGGCGCACCTTCGGCGAGGCCTACGCGAAGG
>JAFEDP010000811.1 GCA_018241545.1 Pseudomonadota bacterium | reverse complement strand
GAGCTCGACGAGCTCAGGCGCATCGCGACCGACACCGACAGCTACCTGCTGGAGCTCGAGGCGCGCGAGCGCGAGCGCACCGGGCTCGCGAGCCTCCGGCTCGCTTACAACCGCGTCTCCGGTTTCTACATCGAGCTCAACCGCCGCGACGCCGAGAACGCGCCGGCCGACTACGTGCGGCGCCAGACGGTCAAGAACGCCGAGCGCTTCCTGACGCCCGAGCTCAAGGACTTCGAGGACAAGGTGCTCGGCGCGCGCGAGCGCTCGCTGGCGCGCGAGCGGCAGCTCTACGACGGGCTGCTCGACCAGCTGATCGCGGCGTTGCCGGCGCTGCAGGCGAGCGCCCGCGCGCTCGCCGGCGTCGACGTGCTCGCCTGCCTCGCGGCACGGGCGCGCGAGCTGCGCTTCACCGAGCCCGAGTTCGTCGACGAGCCGGTGCTGACGATCGTCGGCGGGCGCCACCCGGTGGTCGAGAGCCTGCTCGACGGGCCGTTCGTGCCCAACGACCTCGAGCTCGACGCGCGGCGGCGCATGCTGGTGATCACCGGCCCCAACATGGGCGGCAAGTCGACCTACATGCGCCAGGCGGCGCTGATCGTGGTACTGGCGCGCATTGGCAGCTTCGTGCCGGCCGAGCGCGCCGTGCTCGGCCCGATCGACCGGATCTTCACGCGCATCGGTGCCGCCGACGATCTCGCGGGCGGGCGCTCGACGTTCATGGTCGAGATGACCGAGACCGCCAACATCCTCAACAACGCCACCGAGCAGAGCCTGGTGCTGATGGACGAGATCGGCCGCGGCACCAGCACCTTCGACGGCCTGTCGCTCGCCTGGGCGGCCGCCGAGCACATGGCGCGGCGGGTGCGGGCGTTCACGCTGTTCGCCACCCACTACTTCGAGCTGACCCAGCTCGCCGCGGAGGCCGCCGGGGTCGGCAACGCGCACCTCGACGCCACCGAGCACGGCGAGTCGCTGGTGTTCCTGCACGCCGTGAAGCCCGGGCCCGCGAGCCGCAGCTACGGGCTGCAGGTCGCCCGCCTCGCCGGCGTTCCGCGCGAGGTGATCGCGGCGGCGCGACGCTACCTCGGCGCGCTCGAGCG
>JAFEDP010000810.1 GCA_018241545.1 Pseudomonadota bacterium | reverse complement strand
CCGGTACTGTCGTTCCTCGGCGACCCCGGCGAGCACCCGCGCCAGGTGCCGTGCCACGTGACCGCCACCAACGAGCACACCCACGCGCTGATCCGGGCCGCCACCGACCGCTCGCCGCTGTACACCGGGCGGATCGAAGGCGTCGGGCCGCGCTACTGCCCGTCGATCGAGGACAAGGTGGTGCGCTTCGCCGGGCGCAGCGCGCACCAGATCTTCGTCGAGCCCGAGGGCCTCGACACCCACGAGCTCTACCCGAACGGCATCTCCACGAGCCTGCCCTACGACGTGCAGCTCGCGCTGGTGCGCAGCATCCGCGGCTTCGAGCGCGCCCACCTGACGCGCCCCGGCTACGCGATCGAGTACGACTTCTTCGACCCGCGCGACCTCGAGTACTCGCTCGAGGCCCGCGCGCTGCCGGGGCTGTACCTCGCCGGCCAGGTCAACGGCACGACCGGCTACGAGGAGGCGGCGGCGCAGGGACTGATCGCCGGCCTCAACGCCGCGCGTGCCGCGCGCGGTCTCGCGCCGTGGTGGCCGAAGCGCGCCGAGGCCTACATCGGCGTGATGCTCGACGACCTCGTGACGCGCGGCGCCCCCGAGCCGTACCGGATGTTCACCAGCCGCGCCGAGTACCGCCTCAGCCTGCGCGAGGACAACGCCGACCGGCGCCTGACGCCGGTGGGCCGCGAGCTCGGGCTCGTGGACGAGGCGCGCTGGGCGTTCTTCGAGCAGAAGCGCGCGGCGATCGCGGCCGGCGGGGCGCCGGCCGGCGCCGACCCGCGCCTCGCTGCGCAGGTCGAGCTCGCGCTCGCGGTCGAGGCCAAGTACGCCGGCTACCTGGCGCGCCAGGACGCCGAGATCGAGCGCCTCGGCCGGAACGAGGCGACGGCGCTGCCCGCCGACCTCGACTACGCGAGCGTCAAGGGCCTCTCGAGCGAGGTGCGCGAGCGGCTGCTCGCGGTGATGCCGCGCACGCTCGGCCAGGCGGCGCGCATCCCGGGGCTGACGCCGGCGGCGGTGTCGCTCCTGCTCGTGCACCTCAAGAAGCTCGGGCGCGCGGGATGAACCGCCGCCGCGCCTGGCTCGCGGCGCTCGCCGTGGCCG